>JBIKSQ010000104.1:0-5067 GCA_044348555.1 Candidatus Nanopelagicales bacterium
ATGCGCACCGAGGCTGATGCCGCAGCACTTTGGAATCTTGGTCTTGGACAACCTTTTGCGGTCAGCGCTTTACATGGACGCGGAACTGGGGAATTGCTCGATGCAATCGTCAACGAGTTTGAGAACATCGCGCACACAGGTCAGTCACTTTTTGGACCAAGACGAGTGTGCCTGATTGGCCGTCCGAATGTTGGCAAGTCTTCGTTGCTCAATCAAATTGCTGGTGAAAAACGTGTGGTGGTTGATAGCGTTGCGGGTACCACGGTTGATCCGGTTGATGAACTCGTGGAAGTCGATGGACAGGTCTGGCGATTCGTTGATACAGCTGGCATTCGAAAAAGATATGACGAAGCTTCTGGTAGTGAGTACTACGCGGTTTTAAGGACTCGAGCTGCCCTCGAAAAGTCTGAAGTTGCAATGTTTTTGGTAGATGTTAGTGAACCAATCAGCGAACAAGATCAACGATTGTTAACGATGGTTGCAGAATCTGGCAGAGCTGTTGTGATGGTTTACAACAAATGGGATTTGCTTTCAGAAGATCGACGAACTTATCTGGAACGTGAAATTGAATTAGATCTCGGACATGTTGCGTGGGCTCCACGGATCAACATTTCGGCAATGACTGGCAGAAATGTGCAACGCATATCGACCGCTCTGGATGCTGCAATCGCCGGATGGGAAACACGAATTCCAACTGGTCGACTCAACCAGTTCCTGGGAGAGATAGTTGCGGCGCATCCGCACCCACTAAGAGGCGGCAAACAACCTCGCATCTTGTTTGGTACTCAGGCTGGAATTCGGCCACCAACTTTCGTACTTTTCACTTCGGGATTTCTAGATCCAGGGTATAGAAGATTCATTGAAAGACGATTGCGCGAAGAGTTTGGTTTCGCCGGTAGTCCAATTCGAATCCAGATGCGTATCCGCGCCAAGCGTAAAAAATAGTTCCACTAAAATTCCGGGCTGCGGGCTGTAGCGCAGCTTGGTAGCGCACTTGACTGGGGGTCAAGGGGTCGTGGGTTCAAATCCCGCTAGCCCGACGCATAAAAAGACTTCCAATGATTACGAGTCAAACAAAAAGCAGCCACTGTGCCCGGACTCTTTGTCAGGCAAAGGTCCGTTTGTAAGTTGCAATTAGTGACTGGGCCGAGGTGGTTTCCCCTCTAACCTCAATCCACCATAATTTAGTAGTGGCCAACAACCTTTACACCATCCCAAACGCGATTTCATTTGCGCGATTAATAGGTGTGCCACTGATTCCATATTTTGCAATCGTGCAGCAGAACGATTTGGCCGCTTTTCTAGTTTTTGTGGTTGCCAGTGTCACTGATTGGCTCGATGGTTGGCTGGCGCGGAGGTTGAATCAGTACTCAGATATTGGAGCTCAGCTTGATCCAATAGCCGATCGTCTTTATATCGTGGTTGCACTTATAACTTTGGTTTGGCGAGAGTTGATTCCTCTGTGGATGGTTCTCATTATCTTTGCTCGAGACTTACTGATGTTGATTCACCAAATCCAAGTGCGACGAGCAGGGTTTGAGCCGCAACCAGTGCACTATGTTGGAAAAGCTGGAACTTTGATGTTGCTTTATGCGGTGCCATTTATTTTTCTTGGACAAATTGATACCCCAATCTCACAAATCGGAACCTGGGTTGGATACTCATTTTTTATTTGGGGGATATTCACCTACTGGTACGCCGGTTTTCTGTACAGAGAACAGTGGGTTAAGCGATGAAGTTTGGCTCTGACCAACAAACTTACAAAGACACTTCATGGTTGACGGATTTGCTTCTTAAAGAAGACGACTCGGTTTATCTTGAGGCTGCTGCACGGAATGCTGCGGACGACTCTGGAAAACCAAAACGACGCTGGCTCTCGGCACTTGTCACGTTTGTCATCATGCTTGCGATTGGGGTTGCGCTGGGATCCGTTGGTTCCTTGGTTCAACAAACTCGACCTAGCGTTGCCAGTGAAACTTCAGAGTTGCGGTTGCAAGTTAGTAATTTGCAGAACGATGTTTCTTTCACGCAAGACGCAAACTCCGCTATTCAAGCTGAGATTGACCGGTTGCGGGACTACCTGCTTCCAGACAGCGCAGCCGGCCTTTCCGCTCGATTTGATGCCGCGTTAGTTCTAGGCGGGTATAAAGATATTGAGGGCTCTGGTTACCAAATCACTTTCATTGAGGCAGATGCCTCGGATGGGTCAGATTTGGTGCTGGATTTGGACATCCTTTTCACGGTGAACGGTTTGTTCGAAGCGGGTGCCCGAGCTGTCTCAATCAACGAACATAGAGTCACCGCCACAACCTCAATCCGAAATGTTGGTTCTGCAGTGCTAGTTAACTTTGAGCCGCTAAAAAGTCCAGTAGTCATTTCTGCTATTGGCGGAACCAAAATGTGGGACCGATTCAATACATCAGATGCAAAAGTTTGGTTGGATGATTTGACCCGCAACTACCCAATCGAAGTGCAATACCTCGCAGTTAGAGAATTAAAAATCGAAGCTGCAACAATTCCATCCGTTCGATACGCAAATAGGATTCAGTAATGATTGCAGCACTCGGTTTGATAATCGGCATTTTGATTGGCCTGCTAGCAGGTCCAGCAATTCCGATTTGGATTCAACCATATCTACCCATCGCTGTTGTCGCAGCCATTGATGCTTTGTTTGGTGGCTTCCGAGCATTGCTCGACGGCATATTTGATGACCGCGTGTTTCTTGTTAGCTTTGTCAGCAACGTACTGGTTGCAGCGGTGATTGTTTTCATCGGCGATCAACTTGGAGTTGGTTCCCAGTTATCGACCGGTGTAGTGGTTGTGCTCGCTGCCCGAATCTTCGCCAACTTGGCAGGTATCCGTCGACACGTTTTCAAGGCCTGACATGACATCCTTACTTGATCGGTTGCGACCTGATCCAAAGTCTCCAAAAACTCGGCATGCGTTGACAATCGGCTTTGTGACTTTGTCATTTGGACTTCTACTTTCAGTCACTTTAAGAGGAGCTGACTCGGACGAACTCTTTGAGAACAGCAACGAGTCGGACCTAATCGTGTTGCTGGACTCGTTGCAACAAAGGCTGAGTCGGCTTCAGGCGGAGCAATTTGAGTTACGAACTGCTAGGTCAGATATTTTGGCGGGTGACGCTGAGGAAGCGTTGGCCAAGGCGCAGGAACAACTTTTTGCAATGAATGTCCTGAACGGTTCAGTTCCCGTGCAAGGTCCGGGAATTGAAGTGCGAGTTCAGGCCGAGGGCGATTTTTCTTATGACCTCATGCTGTCTTTAGTCCAAGAGCTACGGGATGCAGGAGCAGAGGCAATCGAAGTGAACGGCCTTCGAGTCAACGCTAGAAGTTATTTTGGGCAAACCCTCAACGGAATAGTCACCGTAAATGGTGAGCGGATTTTTCCAGTTTATCTGCTCAAGGTCATCGGAGATGCCGAAACTATTGAGACCGCACTGACGATTCCTGGGGGAGTCGTGGACTCAATTGCGTCTGAGGGTGGCAGTGTCTACATTTCGCCCCTAGAAAACGTCCAGATTCTCAGCATTGCTCAAGTCGGAAATTAAGGATTAAAAATGGCAAAAGTTGTTCAAGGCTTTGGTTACACAAAAGAACATGAATGGGTAGAAGTGATTTCGGAAACCAAAGTTCGATTTGGTATCACTGACTACGCGCAAGCTGCACTAGGGGATATCGTTTTTGTTACCCTGCCTGCGGATGGAACAGTTTTGGTTTCGGGCACATCTTGTGGTGAAGTCGAATCAACAAAGAGTGTGTCAGATATCTACGCACCGGTCGATGGAACCGTTGTGGCGGTCAACTCGGTAGCTGAAACCAGTCCCGAAATTCTGAACCAAGATCCATATGGCAAAGGCTGGATTGCTGAAGTTGAACTTGAGGATGCCGCTGGTGCAGTTGCCAGATTGATGTCGGCTGATGACTACGAAGCTGGAACTCTAGACTAATCCTTGAGGTTGACCTTTAGGGTTCGATTTCCTAGAGTTCGGCTAACTTTGATCGGAGAAATAATGGTGTGCCCAGATTGCGGCTTTGAAGGCAATTCCGAGATTTGCCCTAACTGCAATCCGTCGGTTTCAGCCAATGAAGTCACCGGCACTCTCTCAGCTGATGCTCTAACACTTGAAGCAGACCCAGAAACAATTTCTGGAGTGCTGCCTGTAGGTCACGCAGCTCTTCGAGTGACTCGCGGACCTTTGGCCGGAGAAGTTTGGACACTTGATGGAAAAGAAATCATCGCCGGAAGATCAGCAGATTGCTCGTTGTTCCTAGATGACATCACGGTTAGTCGAAATCACGCAAAGTTCACTGAAGTAGATGGTGCCTGGTTTATTGAAGACCTAGGCAGTTTGAATGGCACCTACGTCAACAACACGATTATTGATTCAAAAGTTGTTCTTGAGAATCAGATGGAAATTCAAATTGGAAAGTTTCGATTTGGATTCTTTAAGGGAGAAAACAACTAATGGGTGCATTGCCAGCGGCCGGCTTATTGAGTATCGGTGACACCTTAGATTTACTGAAGCCTGAGTTTGCAGATTTGACGATTTCAAAACTTCGATTCTTGGAGAACGAAGGACTTGTAGAACCGCAGCGCACCGCCAGCGGATACCGGAAATACACGCATCACGATATTGCACGGTTGCGATTTGTTCTCGCAGCTCAGCGCGATCATTACTTGCCACTGCGAGTGATAAAAGAACAACTTGAAAACTTGGATCGCGGTCTTGAAGTTTCACCAAACGGAGCTGCTCAAGCTCCACGCAATCTCAAATCGGTGGAAAGCCTTCCGCAGATCGCTGATTTTGCGCCAAGTTCAAAACTGAAACTCACTGTGACTGAGTTGATTGAATCGGCTGAAAGTTCACTCGAGCTCTTTACTGCCGCTCAAAACTTTGGTTTGTTGCCTCAGACAGATTTCTACTCAGCTGATCACGTAGCAGTGCTGGTATTGGTCACTGGTTTGGGAGAGTTTGGAATTGAACCCCGGCATCTTCGGCAGTTCAAACTAGCGGCTGACAACGAACTTGGATTGATTTCTCAA
>JBIKSQ010000105.1:0-4842 GCA_044348555.1 Candidatus Nanopelagicales bacterium
AAAGTTCGCCTAGGTGGCTTTTTACACATAGCAACCGATTGGCCCGAATATGCAGAATTTGCCGAGGAGATGCTGCTTGCCAACCCAAACTGGGAGTTGTACCCCGAAGGCGGAGGCCAAAAATGGGCACAACCTCAAGAACGTCCTCGCACCCGATTTGAACAGCGTGGAATGGATGCCGGTCGGCCCATTCGTGATCTAGTCGCCAAGCGAATCTAGACATATCAGCCAATCCGTTTGATTCACTCCACACATTCAGCAGTTGGGATTTACGCTCCGCACATGTCAACAGTCTTTTGGTTTCGGCGCGACCTACGCTTGCAAGATAACCCAGCACTAAATCTTGCAATCGAAAATGCAGCCGATAAGCAGTCAACCGCGATGGTCATGATTGACGATGCGCTATGGCCAACCTGGGGTGCTGCTAAAAAACTTTATCTGATTGATTCATTAACAAAATTGAATGCGAGCTTGAACGGCAATCTGATTGTGCGGCATGGCGATCCGGTTGAAGAAGTGGTGCGGGTGGCACTGGCCGCGAAAGCTTCTGAAGTGCATGCAGCTTTTGACTACACCACAATCGGGATTGAACGAGATGAAAAAGTAAAGGCTGAATTGGCCAAACATGGAATTAGTTTCATCCAAACCGGTTCAACATACGCGGTTGCGCCAAGTCGAGTTCTGAAGAATGACGGCACGCCCTACAAGGTCTACACACCATTTTATAAAGCTTGGCTCGCTCATGGTTGGCGCAAACCCGTTAAGTATGTAGGTCACCCGAACTGGCAAACACCAATTGCATCCGATGGTTTTCCAGAAGTTAAAGAAGTTCCTGGAATGGAACTTTCGGTGGCGGGCGAAGCCGAGGCGTTGCGCCGGTTTACCGAATTCAAAGCAGACGGACTGAGTGAATACACCGACCTGCGAGATCGGGCTGACTTGGAAGGCACCAGCAAACTCTCTACTCACCTGAAGTGGGGCGAAGTTCACCCGCGGACTTTGTTGGCTCAGTTAGGTGATGAAATCGGTCACGAGACCTTCCGTAAAGAACTTGCTTGGCGAGAGTTCTATGCCGATGTGCTTTTCAACAATCCTCACACCGCTACTGACTACTTGAATCCAGAATTTGCCAAGATGGAATATGACTCTGGCCCGATCGCAGATTCCCGATTCGAAGCGTGGAAAGCCGGAAAGACTGGATTTCCAATGGTGGATGCTGGAATGCGACAGCTGCTTGCAGAAGGCTGGATGCATAACCGAGTGCGCATGATTACCGCATCATTTTTCGTAAAGGATTTACATTTAGAGTGGCAGCAGGGTGCAGCCTGGTTCTTTGAGTTGTTGAAAGATGCCGATATTGCATCCAACCAGCATGGCTGGCAGTGGACTGCTGGATGCGGAACTGATGCATCGCCGTACTTCCGCATCTTCAACCCCATCACTCAAGGTTTAAAGTTCGATCCGAATGGCGATTATGTTCGCAAGTACATTCCAGAGCTTCGACACATTGCTGGTTCCCAAGTCCACGAACCGTGGAAGCTGATGGATGGTTACACAAACGGCTACCCCGAGTGCATTGTGGATCACTCTAAAGAACGCGAAGAATCACTTCGTCGCTACAAGGCTTTGCGCGAAAATCGCCCGCAGTAATTTTGGACTAGCAGTTGCCTAGGGCGAAAGTCGACGAATCTCCCACTGCGCAGCATCAAGCATCGAAACTTCACCAGTGCCAACAAACCTGTATTCAAACCGGTCGTGCAGACGGGACCGACGACCTGCCCAAAACTCAATCGAATGCGGAATCACTAGATACCCACCCCAATGATCGGCCAACGGAACCTCGGCGCCTTCTGGATACTGTTCCGCCAACGACTGCCAGCGGTCCTCCAACTCCTGCCGACTCTCTAGTTCAGTGGACTGATGACTTACCAACGCACCAATCTGCGAACCGTGTGGCCGACTACTGAAGTAAGCCAGACTCTCTTCGCGGGATACGCGTTCAACTCGCCCGCGCACCGTGACTTGCTTGTAAATCTGAAACCACGGAAATGCCAACGCAGCTTGTGGATTTGCAATCAAATCCCTGCCTTTGCGAGATTCGTAGTTTGAATAAAACACAAACCCACGCGCATCAGCTTGCTTTAGCAATACGTGTCGCGCCGATGGGGCGCCGGTTGTATCGGCGGTTGCAACCACCATTGCATTTGGTTCTGGCAATTTTGCTTCCACAACCTCTGCAAACCAATTCTCAAACTGAATCAGCGGGGCAGGGTTCAGATCTTCAATCTCAATCGGATGCTGGTTGTACGTGACCCGCATTTCCGAATACATCCGTGCATCGGGTTCCATTTCCATGCCCGAATTTCACCATGCTTTTGTCAATCCGCACTCGGAGCGCGGGGTTTCAGCGGCAGATTAGAATTCAGGCTCTCGACGACTTAAGGACTTTTTGTGACTGACGCATTAAATCTCGTAATCCCAGCTGAATTTAAGCCTGCCGATGGCCGCTTTGGAGCCGGCCCGAGCAAGGTTCGGCCTGAACAGTTAGCTGCCCTGTCCGACCTCGGGGCTTCAATCATGGGAACGTCGCATCGCCAAAAACCAGTTAAAGCCCAGGTGGCCAGATTGCGCAGCGGCGTTCGGGAACTGTTCAAGTTGCCAGAAGGCTACGAAGTCGTAATCGGCAATGGCGGCTCGACGGCGTTTTGGGAAGTGGCCGTTTTTGGACTGCTTCGCGATAAAGGTCAGTTTCTAACTTTCGGAGAATTTGGTTCAAAGTTTGCTAAAGCTGCCAAAGACGCGCCTTTCGTGGGCGAACCACAAATCATTAAAAGCGAACCAGGTTCTGCACCAGTCTTCACTCCTGCAGATGGCATCGACTTTTACGCAACTCCACACAACGAAACTTCAACCGGTGTTGCTGTTGAACTAAGTCGACCAGCTGGTATCGATGATGATGCACTCTACGTGGTTGATGCAACCTCTGGTGCAGGTGGCTTACCAGTGGATATCTCAGAAGTAGACGTTTACTACTTCGCACCGCAAAAAAGTTTCGGTAGTGATGGCGGGCTTTGGATTGCAGTTATGTCACCGCGAGCACTTGCACGTGCACAGGAAATCAAAGAAACCGGTCGCTACATTCCAGTGTTTCTCGATCTAGTTACTGCTATCGAAAACTCCGTGCTCGAACAGACGTACAACACTCCCGCACTTGCAACCATCATTATGATGGCTGAACAGCTCGATTGGTTCAACGCAAATGGTGGTTTGGATTGGTGCGTTGCCCGCACCCATCAATCATCCAGCGCGCTTTATTCATGGGCGGAGTCCGCAACCTATGCAGAGCCATTCGTTACTGACCCAACCCTGCGTAGCCAGGTGATTGGAACCATCGATTTTGATGAATCAATCGATGCAACCGTGATCGCAAAGGTATTGCGCGCAAACGGCATCGTCGATACTGAGCCTTACCGCAAACTTGGTCGCAACCAGTTGCGAGTTGCAATGTTCCCAGCTGTTGATCCAGCTGACGTTGTAAAGCTCACGCAATCAATCGACTGGATTGTGAATCAACTTAAGTGACTTCCTCCACAACTTGGCGGAAACGCCCAACAAAACTTGCATACGTAAGTTTGGGCACCTTCGGTTGGTATCTGTATGCGCTCGGTCCTTCAATGGATTTTTTGCGGACTGAGCAAGGCACTTCTGCATTAGTCATGTCTTTACACATGGCTGCAGTTTCTTTAGGTGCAATGTTTGGTGGTGCGCTTGCTTCTTACATGTCATACCGAGTTGGGCGCGGTAAGTCACTGCGCCTGTCTGGTTTTTCCATGGCAGCATCGCTTGGGTTGCTTGCGGTCGGCACCACCCCGACTATCACATTGTCAGCGGCTTTTTTGTTGGGTGTTGTTTCAACCGGCACGGTAACTCTCACGACCACATTCTTGGATCAAGCTAACGGACCAAAGTCAGCTGTTGCATTAGCCGAAGCAAATATGGCCGCTGCGATTGCCGGCCTATTTTCTCCACTGGCCGTAGGCGGGGCAGTTGCACTCGGCTTGGGTTGGCGAATTGGTTTGCTTGCATCTGCTTTCATGTTTCTCGTGGTTGAAGCTTTCCGTGGAGATACCTCTGCATTCGACGACCCGCATCGGAAAGTGGGTAAGAAAGTCAAAGTCGTACTACCCAGCCGTTACTGGTGGTCTTGGGCTTTGATGATTACTACCACTGGTAGCGAGTTCATGATTGTGCTTTGGAACACCACGCTACTGCGAGATCGAGCAGGTCTTGGTGATGCTGCAGCAGCAGCTGGCCTAGCAACTTTCACTGGTGGTATTGCACTCGGCCGTTTTATTCTGTCGCGCATCGCTCACCGATACGACAATGAGAAGTTGTTGATTGCAGGTTTTGTTATCCCGCTAATTGCCTTCTGGGGAATGTGGTTCAGCCAAAGCGCATTAGTAATGCTGGTCTCACTAGCAGTTTTTGGAGTTGGCGCCGGTGTGCACTGGCCGCTAGGAATTGCTCGCTTGGTCCGAGCGGGTAAAGAGCATCCAGATGCAGCAAGCAGCCGATCGGCATACGCAACAGGTGGCGCTGGAGTTGTGCTTCCGGTGATGCTCGGGGCGATTGCCGATCAGACCGGCGTGCACACTGCATTCTTGATGGTGCCAGCTGTGTTGCTTATTGGGCTTTTGCTTTTGGTTCTTTCACCTTAGCCAGATATTTCAGTTTCTGCTGTCTAATTAAAAGCCAGAGAATGCTGATACCAGGATGCCGCCGACCATTCCAAATAGAACTAACAGGACTACTACTCTGCGAAATCTCAAACTCATGACCCAA
>JBIKSQ010000106.1:0-4807 GCA_044348555.1 Candidatus Nanopelagicales bacterium
AGCCGAGATGCAGAGTCGCACCGGTTGAATCTGAAATTCTTTGCGCACTTGTAAAGAACTCATCGGATAGCAACACCTCGGCTGCTGCAAGCTCCTGCAGTGCGAACGCACCCGGTAGCCAGAGTTCTGGCAGAACTAACAAGTCGGAATCGGATGCCAACTCTGCGAGATTCTCTTGTACCCGAAGCATCCGCTGCCCCGCTGGCTCTGCACTATTGACGTCCAACTGCCATATGCGAATCTTCATAAGTTCAGCGTACTGAACCGCGGCTCTTTCTAGCCAGAAAATACGGCACAATTCCGCTCAGGAGGAAGTACATGACTATTCGGGTTTTTTTGATGGACGACCATGAGCTGGTTCGTCGGGGGCTAACAGATTTGATTCAAAGTGATGCCGAATTAGAGGTTGTGGGTCAGGCAGGTACTTGCGCAGAAGGTTTACAGGGCATTGTTGCAAAGCGGCCGGATGTTGCGATTCTTGATGTACGGCTGCCGGATGGGTCTGGCATTGAAGTCTGTCGAGATCTTCGCTCAATCGCGCCGGAGGTCAACGTCCTGATGCTCACCTCTTACGCAGACGACGAGGCACTTCTTTCAGCTGTCCTGGCTGGTGCACACGGCTATGTTCTAAAAGACATACAGTCTGATGTTCTGCTTAAAATGATTCGGGAAATTTCAACCGGCAAGTCTTTACTTGATCCAGTGGCAGTTAACGAAATTCGTAAGCGCTTGGCCAAGGGCAGCAGTGTTTACTCAATGTTGGAAGATCTGACTGACCAGGAACGAAGAGTGCTTGAGTTCATCGGTGAGGGAATGAGTAATCGCCAGATTGCAGAACAAATGTTTCTTGCTGAAAAGACGATTAAAAATTATGTTTCATCTGTGTTCGCCAAGCTCGGTATGGAACGTCGAAGCCAAGCAGCTGCATTTATCGCACGGCTGGGTATTGGCGAGGCTGGTCAACACTGACACCTAACCTATTGGTACAGCCCAACGTGCCTTAGTTCCGCGGGGAGATCTTCTTGTTATCTCGAAGATTCCGCCCAAATCACGCGCCCGAGTTTCAAGATTTGTTAAGCCACTACGGCGTCCACTTTCAGGCATTCCGACTCCATCATCCACAACCGTGAGAACTAGGTTTTGATTGAGTAACTGAACACTTACTGACAATTCAGTTGCGTCAGCATGCTTAACCGCATTAGAGAGCAATTCTCTCAACGTCGCTACTAGTTGGTCACTAACCACATTTGAAGTACTAATATCAACAGACCCTTCAAAAGTGATTGATGGTGTTGATTTGAGAAATTTTCTATAAGCCTCAACTTCACTCATCACCCGCCGCCGTAAGGTGATTTCATCGGAGCCGAGCGCCGTTAAATGCAGAATCGTTTGTCGTAATTCATTTATTGTGTTGTTGAGTTCCTGAATTGAGTTTGTTAATTTTTCAGATTCTTCAGGAAGTTCTGACAGTTTTGGAATAATCGATTGCAGTGTCAGACCAGTAGCAAATATTCTCTGAATCACAAGATCATGCATGTCCCGAGCAATTCGATCGCGATCTTGATAGACGGCCAGTGACATGTTCTTTTCTGAAAGCCTTGCGTTCTCAATAGATAGACCTGCAATCGCTGCCAGCGCCATTATCATTTCTTCATCTTCGTCCGAAAACTCAGCTGCATTCGCTTTCTCGGTTAGATACAGATTCCCAAATACAGCACCACGCACTCGAACTGGAACACCTAAAAATGAGCCCATCGGTGGATGATTTTCAGGAAAACCAATTGAGGCTGGGTGATCTGCCAAATTTGCTAGTCGAATCGGCTCTGGATGTTTGATTAACAATCCGAGGACACCATCTCCTTGAGGTGGGGATGCCATGCGCGCCACAGCAGCTTCGTCCATACCGTGAGTGATGAAATCTTGAACATATCCATTTTCATCAATGATTCCAAGCGCTGCGTACTTGGCATTTGAAACCAAAGCGGCAGAGGTAACAATCCGCTCCAGTGTGGAACGTAAATCTAAGCCCCGAACTACATCCATCATCGCTGTCAGCATTGGGTCATTTTTTGGAAAATGCACGAGGCCATCTTCGGTGCTAGGTGACATTTAGTCCATTAACTCGCAAAAGCTGATGTTTCTCAGCCTCAAATTCAGTCATTACATGCCTTCTTTGGGGTTATGCAAAGAGTGGCACGAGTGCTGGAACATAAACATAGGTCTAAAGTCCGCAACTATGAACCGCGCAGGCATAAACCCTCATTCTTTCCGGCTTTGGCTGAATCTGGGAATTGTTTACGTGGTCTGGGGCTCTACATATGCAGGAATTGCAGTTACTGGGCGCGGGTTCCCGCCTCTTAGCGGTATGGGAATTCGATTCCTGATTGCAGCCGGGTTAATGGCCGCTTTCCTCAAGTTGCGCGGCAAACACGTCCTGCGAATCTCAAAGCCCGAGTTTTTTGCCGTTTCCCAACTCGGCATATTGCTCTTGGTCGGCGGTATTGGGGCGGTCTCCGCTGCCGAGCAACACATACCGACTGGGTATGTGAGTCTGCTGATTTGTGGTACTCCCCTCTATCTTGCGGTGTATCGCACAATCGCAGGTGACCGCCCAACCAGCCGTTCGCTTTTCGGAGTGCTGGTTGGTTTGGTTGGGATGTTTGTTTTGGTTCTTATGGGAAGTGAGCCAGCAAAAGATGTAAGCGCCGACTCCGTATTTTTCTGGAGCGTGGTTGTCGTGCTGGGATCAATATCTTGGTCTTTTGGTTCGTTTAGAGCCAAATACATGACACTGCCAAAAGATCCTTTGGTACTGACAATGTGGCAAATGCTTATGGGTGGTCTCACGCTGACAATTCTGGGATTCGGATCCGGCGAACAGTTGAATCTACAAAACGTTGAAGCCGAGTCGTGGATTGCGTTGGTTTACATAATTATTTTTGGCTCAATCATTGGCTACACGTCTTACATCTGGTTGCTGGAGAACGCACCAATTTCGCTCGTCGCCACGTACTCGTATGTGAACCCGTTGGTCGCGGTTCTGATTGGCGTCGGATTCCTAGGCGAATCATTGGGACTAAACATGATTGTGGGAGGCGCGATTGTGCTGGCTGGTGTTGTGCTAACGATTACTGCAGAAAAGCCGAAAGCACCTTAATCATTCGATCGTTTGCAGCTGGTTCACCGATTGTGATTCTTACACCTTCTGGGAATTGCCGAACTGCAACTCCCTCGGCTTCGCAGGCCGCTTTTAATTCGCCTGAGTTGGCGGTTTGAATCCAGATGAAGTTCGCTTGCATTGACGGTAAATCCCAACCGGTTGCGCGCACTGCAGCTTCAACTCGGTCGCGCTCTGCCACGATTGCAGCAACGCGTGATTTAAGTTCTGCCTTTGCTTCTGGTTGGAGTGATGCAATCGCAGCAGCTTGAGCAATGTTTGAGACGCCAAATGGAATTGAAACTCGACGCACAAAATCAATCACGTTTGGTTGTGCAATCACATAGCCAACCCGGAGCCCTGCAAGACCCTGTGCTTTTGAAAACGTGCGAAGCACTGCGATGTTTCCGTACATGTTGAAGAAATCCATTCCGTTCACAGCATCTGGTGAAGTCACAAACTCTGCGTAGGCTTCATCGACCACAACTAACACGCTGTCCGGAACTTCACGCATCAATGCATGCAAATCACTGGCCTTTACGGAAGTGCCAGTTGGATTGTTTGGCGTACACACCAGAATTATTCGGGTGTACTGATCAATCTTCCGGTGCACTTCCGATAAGTCGACCGAACCATCTGGAAAGAGACTCACTGGCACCGAGTTGACGACCGAAATCTGGGACCAGATTGGGTAGGCCTCAAACGAACGCCACGGGTAAATCACGCTATCGCCAGGTGCACACATCGCCTGGAATAAATGACCCAAGACTGCAACCGAGCCATCACCAACCGCAACGTTTTCGGCCTGCACCCCTAAGTCATCGGCGATTGCCTGCACAAGTTCGGTTGCCATCGGATCGGGATAGCGGTTGATGTCCTGAGCTGCTTTATTGATGGCTTCCAGTACAGCTGGAAGTGGCGCGTATGGGTTTTCGTTGCTGCTCAGTTTGTAGACAGTTTGCCCAGGTGCTGCGGCCAACTTCTGACCCGCCCGGTATGGAGGCAGGTCATTCAAATCAGGTCGTGGATTTGGATACATAGCGCAACCCTAACTTCTTGACGTGCTTTGAACCTGTTTAATTCTGAGTCGAAACGAGCAATTCAGCTAGCTCTGAGTTCGGATTGAAAAACTCTGCGATTTCATCCATCATCAAATCAATCGTGATGGCACCTGATGAGTAGGGAGCCACCTCGTACGGTGAGAACTCAAAACTCATACTTGAGCCGTAAGGCCACCAGCCTTCGAAGGACTCTTCGCGAATTGTTTCCCGAACTTCACTCTCTGAGAACAGCAGCTCTGGTGCGACTTGTTCAAACAAATTGGCAACTACAAAGTCGTAAAAGGCATCTTGTTTGCCCGGTTGCAGTAGTTCGTCGAAAGTGAAAGCAGCACCATCAGTTGCGGAAAAAGCGCGGGTGAGCGGAACACATAGTCCATGGGCAGCACCTGCAAGATGTTCACAACTGTAGGTGTCAACTAAAACGAAATTGGCATCCTGCCAAATCTTTCGAACCGAAATTTCGAGAGACGATAACTGCTCACTCGAATTCTCATCAAAAGCTTGCGCTGCAGCGATTCTGAAGTTGCCTACCTGCGCCTTGATTGCGTTGTTCAGGTTAGACACAATTTTGTCACCTGCATCCTTATCG
>JBIKSQ010000107.1:0-4762 GCA_044348555.1 Candidatus Nanopelagicales bacterium
CTCATTGGATGAGGCATTTCTAAATGTTGCAGGTGCAATAAAAAGATTAGGCCGACCGATAGAGATCGCCCAGATGATCCGAGAGCGAGTTGAACTTGAAGCGAAGATAACTTGTTCAGTTGGAGTTGCTGCAAACAAGTTCGTCGCAAAACTGGCATCTACCGCAATCAAACCCAACGGACTTCTGCTTGTGCCACCAAGTCGAGTAATTGATTTTCTGCACCCACTTTCCGTATCTGCACTCTGGGGGGTTGGACCTAAAACTGCTGAGCAACTTGAACGACTGGGATTGCGAACTATCGCGGATGTTGCGCACACACCAGTTAATACACTTCATCGAACCTTGGGTGTTTCGCTCGGTAACCACTTATCGGAGTTGTCGTGGGGGAGAGATGAACGTGTAGTAAGTCCAGCTGAAGTTGAAAAATCGATTGGCCAGGAAACCACATTCAATCAAGACAGCGACGATTCCGAGTACCAGCTCAGTCGACTGCTTGAACTTACAGAAAAAGTTGCCGCACGAGCACGTGCAGGAGCTATGGTTGGAACAACCGTAGTTTTGAAGTTACGTTTTTCAGACTTTAAAACCATCACAAGATCTAGAAAACTTCCTTCACCTGTCGACACTGCACATGAGATTTTTGAGGTAATCCGCGAACTCCACCGGGATTTAAATTTGGCCCGAGCCCGGGTGCGCTTAGTTGGGGTACGGCTAGAAGGACTGCTACCGGCTAGCGAATTTTGGGAGCAACTTAGTTTCGATACCCCAGAAATCGGTTGGCGAGAGGCAGAGCAGGCCATAGATAAAGCCACTGCCCGCTTTGGCAAAGGAGCAGTTCGACCCGCTCGACTTTTCCATGCAGATGACAACTTGGAGTAACTGACCTACTGTTGGGGTGTAAACAAGGAGGCACGATGGCGCTATCTGAACACGAAGAGAAACTTCTCCAGGAAATGGAGAAAGCTCTTTATGCAGAAGACCCTAGATTTGCCACAAACATTCGCTCTGCGAAAGTAAGTGGTCGGAAAATCAGTGGCGTTTTCGCATTAGTAAGCGTGATTGGTGCAGCCGGAGTTGTCGCTGGCCTTGCATCGCAAATGCCTTTGGTGGGAATTTTGGGCTTTGCGGTAACCCTTTTTGGTCTCTACAAGGTAGTAACTGGTGTTGTAAGCACTTCCAGGACTGAAATTCCAACGATCAACAAGAAGTCGGCAAAGCCAAAAAAGGGCGGTTTCCTAAAGGGAGCAGCTGATCGCTTCGAGCAACGTCGCGAAGGCGATAACGACCAGAATCGTTAATCCACCTCCGAAATCTCCCGCGGCGGGATAACGCCGTAATAAATCTCAAATCGAGTTAGCCCAGCTAACTCGATTTTTTCATGCGCTTTTCCTCGATACAGGTGACGTTTTTTCCATTGGGCTTGCCAAATCTGCCATCAACCAACCTGAAAAAAGGGAGTGATTTCCCAGAAAATCCTTGATTTTGGAAAAAAGTGGGGGAAAAGGGTTGTAAATGGAGGAAAGTGGAGTAACCTTCCCTCACTTAAGAGAGGAGGTGACTAGTCATGTTTTTAGGAACCCACACCCCGAAATTGGATGAAAAGGGTCGATTGATCCTGCCCGCCAAGTTTCGAGACGAATTGGCTCCAGGGCTAGTCATCACCAAAGGTCAAGAGCGCTGTCTGGTGGTCTGGCCGACCTCTGAATTTAGTGAATATGCCAGCAAATTAAGAACTGCTGCGCAAACAAACAGCTCAGTTCGTGCCTACACCCGCGTTTTCTTCAGTAGCGCGTATGACGAATCACCAGACAAACAAGGTCGAGTCACCGTCCCAACCTCGCTCAGGGAATATGCAGGTTTGGACCGAGAGTGCGTTGTTGTCGGTGCAGACACCCGAATTGAGATTTGGGATTCGGTCGCATGGGCCGAGTACCTAGAAAAAGCAGAACCTGGATTCGCCGATCTTGACGGAGACGTGGTTCCAAACCTGTAGTCGTACGAACTGGCCTGTTGCCGGACCGAGCTCACTTCCCCGGGAGCGGAGCGGCACCGGACCAGTTGGTACGAAAACCGAAAGGGTCGAGAAGATGAGTACAGAAATGCAGGCAGAAATCGCTGCCAAGCATGTCTCTGTGCTACTCGATCGTTGCATTGAACTACTTGAACCAGCCATTTCGCGGCCAGGCGCTGTTGTGATTGATGCAACTCTCGGTATGGGTGGTCACTCGCGCGCATTACTTGAGAGATTTTCAGATTTACGCATCATCGGTTTCGACCGCGATGAAGATGCACTAGCACTTGCTCGCATTCGGTTGTCAGATTTTGCTGACCGAGTTACTTTCGTAAAAGCTGAGTATGACCAGATTGCTGCAGTTCTAGCTGATCTAGAAATTCCACTGGTTGATGCAGTGCTTTTTGATCTAGGTGTTTCATCGCTACAACTTGATGAAGCCGAACGTGGTTTCTCCTATAACCAATCAGCGGCTTTGGACATGCGGATGGATAAGACTTCCGAACTGACAGCAGAAATTGTGGTCAACGAATACTCGGCGCCGGCCTTGGTTCGAATTCTGCAAGATTTTGCGGACGAAAAGTTTGCTAGTCGGATTGCTAGTGCAATCTTGAAGGCACGTTCAGAACAGCGCATTACAGATACCGTGATTTTGGCTGAATTAGTCAAACAAGCGATTCCTGCAGCCACACGTCGCACCGGTGGCCATCCAGCAAAGCGCACATTCCAGGCGATTCGGATTGAAGTAAATGCTGAACTAAGCATTCTCAAAGCAGCAATTCCAGCCGCGTTAGAAGCAGTAAAGCTGAATGGTCGAGTGGTTGTTATGTCTTACCAATCACTCGAAGACCGAATCGTCAAACAAGCTTTTGCGGAAGTCACTGCAGACACGGCACCGATTGATATGCCAGTTTTACCTGAGAATTTAATGCCTGCCTTCAAGTTGGTAACTCGAGGTTCAGAGCGACCATCCGCAGCTGAGATTGAGATCAACCCACGAGCTGCTAGCGCAAAACTACGTGCAGTTGAACGAGTTCGGAATGCAGCATGAGTGTATTCGAAACTTTCACCCCAGCTTTTATTACTCAATCCATTGAAGACTTCTTTGAAGATGTGCGCCCCCGACTTGAAGTTGTGCCAAACACTCAGAAACGACTAACCAAAGTTCAGTTTGGAAGTGTCATCTTTGGCATTTTCGCAGTGGCGTTGTTCATCTCTGCAGTCTTGAGTTCGAGTATCTCGCAAAATGCTTATCGCGTTCAAACTTTGAACTCTGAGATCAAAGATGCGCGGCTTGAAATGCAGACATTGCAGCAGCAACTAACTGTCATGACTGCGCCTGCTACGTTACACAAACGCGCTCAACTTTTTGGAATGGTTCCAATGGCATCTCCAGTCTTTCTGCGACTAGAAGATGGCGCCATTCTGGGTAAGCCAGTTCCAGCTGGAAAAATGGATAATGCGAAATCTCAAGTTCCAACACTAGATAGTGATTCAATTTCGTTAAATCAAAATGGCACCAAAATTTTGCATCCATCACAACTTCGAGTTGACGATTCAGCTTTTCTAGTCGTGGCAGGAAAGGACTAGAGATGGCGAACTCAGGATTTCTTCAGAGCAAGTTAAACCGAATCAAAAAAGATGGAATTGTTGGTTACACAAAAGTTGCTGTGCTTTTGTCGTTAGCGATTACTTCATATGGATTGGTAAATGCGCAAGCGATTGTGCAGCCCGAAGCCATCTTGCCTGAGGGCTCAACTCCGGTTCAAACGCAGACAATCCCAGCCATCCGCGGCTCTATTCTGGATCGCAACGGGGTGGTCCTAGCAGTTACCTCGCAGGCTTACACAGTCTTTGCTGATCAAACTCGAGTCACAGACCCAGTTAGTGAAGCGCGGAAACTCGCTGAAATTTTGAAACTTGACCCTGCAATGCTTGCCGAGAGCCTGACCGGAAATCGGCTTTATGTCGTCATCCAACGAAACGTCTCACCCGTTCTCTGGGAGCGCATTTCGAAGTTAGAGTTGAGTGGCATTCTGGCAGAGCCAACCCTCAGCCGGGTTTATCCTGAAGGCAGCTTGGGCGCAAACGTTCTGGGATTTGTGAACTATGAAGGCGTTGGAGCAGGTGGTCTCGAATACGGCCTAGATGAGCAACTTTCCGGCATCGCGGGCGAACGGCAATTCGTTCAGGTGCGTGGCTTTGAGACCGCTGATACCAACCTGATTCCGGCAGTTGATGGAAAACATGCACAGCTCACAATCGATCGTGACATCCAGTGGGTGGCGCAACAAGCGATTGCAGAGCAGGTCAAGTTCGCTGGCGCCGAAAGCGGAACTGTGGTTGTTCTAAATTCTCGAACTGGTGAGATTTTGGCGATGGCAACTGCTCCTTCGTTTAATCCAAATGATCGCAGTGGCGTTCCACTATCGCGTCTGGGAAACCGCGCACTTAGTGAGGCGTACGAACCAGGCAGCACCGGAAAGATCATGACGATGGCTGCGGTTATCGAAGAAGGTGTGGCAACCCCAACATCCAAGTTCAATGTTCCCGACAAAATTTCCCGTGGTATTGAGGTCTATAGAGATCATGAACCACATGCCAATTTACGATTGACCTTAACGGGAATTCTTGCCCAGTCCAGCAACGTCGGAACCATTATCGCGTCTGAAGAATTGCCAGATCTTGAAAAAACTTTGTATGGCTATTGGAAAAAATTTGGAATTGGTGAACGCAGTGGCTTGAACTTT
>JBIKSQ010000109.1:0-4720 GCA_044348555.1 Candidatus Nanopelagicales bacterium
TCCTTGTGATTTAGCCCAATCAAATTGGTGAAGCTTAAGTTGATAACCTGCCCCTGGTTGAAGCGAACCTGTCACATGTGAATGCAATATTTGCTTATCCTGAAATACGCCACGGAAGCCAAACGAAGCGGCCACCATTTCGTCACCATCATAAGCGGCGGCGCAATGAGCTCCTACATGCAGAACTGCGAACCCCAAATCGAATGGCAGAATTTCTGTTCCACCACCCCAGACTTTACAGAAAAAATTACTAACGGCTTCCATTTCATCAATGGATTCAACATTGGATATGCGTAATGTTCTCACGTCTTCTACCTTAACTTCGCTTCTTTTTCGAGTCCAGCAGGGAAAAGAATTTTGCCAGGGTTGAGAATATTTCCAGGGTCGAATGTGTTCTTAACTGAGCGCATTAGTTCAATAGTTTCAGGACCAACTTGGTTAACTAGTGATTCGCGTTTTCCTAAACCGATTCCATGCTCTCCGGTGCAGGTCCCACCTAACTCAATTACTCTGGCGGTTAACTTAGTTGATGCAGCTTTTGCTGCGACCATGGCACCTTCGTCATTCGGATCGAACATCAATAATGCGTGAAAGTTGCCATCAGCCACATGACCCAACATCGACCAAGAGAATGGCTGATCAGAAAATACCTGTTCTGCATATGACACTGCTTCAGGAAGCCTTGAGAGTGGAACTGCTGAATCCGTTGTGAGCGCAGTTGCGCCGGTTTGTGTAGCCAGAACCGCTGGATAAGCATTATGTCTAGCCTGCCAAAGCTTGCGTCGCTCACCTTCATCTGCGGTCCAAGTGAAATCTGATGCCCCATATTCCTTAAAGATTTCCCCTGCTTCATCGGCTTGGTCTGTGATGCTTTTCTTCGAACCATGAAACTCTAAAAACAATGTCGGCGATTCCTTTAATGTTGTCCCTTGGTATGCATTAATTGCTTTAATGCTCAACCCATCTAAGAATTCGCAACGAGCAATAGGCAGGCCTTGCTTGACCAAAAGTGTCGCAGCAGCAACACCATCGGATAAACGATTGAATGTGCAGTAGGCGCCTGACATGGCTTCTGGAATTCCAAAAACTCGCAACGTTAGTTCAGTTATTACAGCCAGCGTACCTTCGGAGCCCACTAGTAAACGAGTTAAGTCATACCCCGCGGAATCTTTGCGCGCCCGGCTGCCAGTTCGAACAACCGTTCCATCAGCCAAGACCGCTTCAAGAGCCATAACGTTTTCGCGCATTGAACCGTATCGAACGGTTGTGGTGCCTGAGGCACCGGTAGATGCCATGCCACCCAATGTGGCATCTGCTCCAGGATCTACTGAGAAAAACAAACCTTCTTGAGCAAGTCGATCGTTGAGAGGGATTCTTCTAAGTCCTGGTTGTACGACAACGATTAAGTCATCAGGACAAATCTCAAGAATCTTGTTCATTTCCGAGAAATCCAAAGTGATGCCACCTTCAACAGGAATTATCTGACCTTCGAGTGAAGATCCAACTCCAAACGGAATCACCGGAACGTTTGCCGCCGAACACAAGCGCATTACGAGCTGCACGTCGCTAGTTGATCGAGGCATAACTATGGCATCTGGTCGGATCGCCTGATGAAAGGATTCATCGCTGGCGTGACGATTCAACTCAGTTTCATTCTGGGTTACTTGTCCAGGTAGAGCTGCCGACAATTCATTGATTAGTGATTGCGGTGCGTTTCTAAGCATTTACCTCTCCCCTAACGGACTTTCCTGGCAACGCACCTTCAATCAGTTCGCCATTCCTGACAACAAAAACACCATTGACCAAAACATGATCGATGCCGCTAGAAAGCTGAATTGGGTTAACATAAGTGGAGTTATCTGAAATCTTATTTGCATCAAAAATGACTAAGTCAGCATCAGCATTCACTTGAATTCTTCCCTTACGTTTCATGTCGGGAGAAACATCTTTCAAAACTTCTGCTGGAATAAAAGTGCAACGTCGCACTGCTTCAGCTAAATCAAGGATTCCAAGTTCTCGAACGTACCAACGAAAAATTCGACTAAACGTCCCTGCGGTTCTTGGATGCGTCATGGTTCCACTTGGTAACGGCCACAACCCATCAGATTGCTCGTGGCCTTTTGGCAGCACTAGCGGCATAGCATCAGATGCAACTGCAGTGTCATTAAAAAGCAATGCGCGAGTAAGAAATCCTAAATCTTCTGGATCTTCAGTCCTTAAGAAATCAACAATAACCATCGCGCTTGGATCAGATTCGCGCAGTTCTCGCAGCCGGGCAAGCGTTTGTGGTCTCTCGCCAGTCGCAAGGAAGTAAATATCTCGGGGCTCAAGGCCATCAAATTTCAGTTTTTCTGGATCTAAGAATCCGGCACCGATAAATGTAGCGCCTGCTCCATATGGATATGCCTCAGTAGTGACTCTCAAACCTTGATCGCGGGCTCCCGCCAGCAGCAACTGCACATTATCTATCTGTCTGGTCGAGGTGCTATTCACGTGGCAAATATGCATGTGAGCACCGGTAGTTAACGCTGCAGCGACAACTTCTTGAGCACCATAAAGCCCACTGTCGGGGCGATCAAATTCGCGGACATGAGTAAATGTGGCAGTTCGTGTGTCGGCTGCAAGTTTGGCTATTTCAAGGTATTCCGATCCTGGAGACTCCATGCAATAACCAAGCAGAATGCCAACACCTAGAGCTCCTTGTTCCAATTCGCGAGAGAGAGTTTCAATCATCTGGCCATGTTCTCGCGCGCTAAGTACTCGATGCCACTCGGGTGAATTCATATGTTCTGCAAAAGCATCCAGCCCTTTAGACACATCCAAGCCGCAAGACTTCATGCGGGCTAATGCCCAGGACGCTGAATAGCCAAAATTATTTGGACTGCCTGAATCTGCGAAGTTTGCGTAAGCTTGATTTACATTCAATTGCCCGGCTTCCAGTTCAAGGGCCGTAGTTACTCCGTCACAAACTTGAAGCAAACGTGATGGTAAATCATTGCAGTGGCTGTGTAAGTCGATAAATCCAGGTGCCAGAACTTTGCCGGAAATGTCAATGTCTTTAAGCCCAACCAGTTGTGGATCTCCACCTGGAGCAACTGCGGTAATTCTGCCGCAATCGATGGCTACATCACATACTGCATCGAGGTTGGTTTCTGGATCGATGGTTCGCGCACCTCGAAAGACAATTTCATTTTTTCCCACTCTAGTCAGCTGCTTTCCTATTATCGATTTTGCTCGTCTAGACGTAGCACCGGCTCAGAAAACCCAAAAAATATCGAATTCATAATAATGGAGCCCAGGTGTATACCAGTTGCATCCTTACGCTCAACTAATTCTGGATGACTACGCGCGCGAAGATGCATGCCCACAGAAACTCCCTCAATGGCCCATACCATGTCATCTATAGATAAGCCTGGCAACAATCTTCTCTCTGCATAATCCAAAATATCCATAAGAATTTTTCCTAGAACTTCTACAAACTTATCGTTCGCCCTTTCCTCTGCGCGTCGAATTCGCTCGGGTGAGACAAATGCAGTCAGTCCGATTGCTAAAGTGAGTTCGTGAGCGGCTGAATCATTTTGTGGTGGGGACTGATCGAAGATGGCGAGCACTTCTTTAACTGGTAGTTTTTGATTTAGCGCAACGTCGAGACGAGATCGAAGGTCCGATTCCCAAGGAGTTGCGATTTCGTTCATAATTCGTTCCAAAATCGCGTCTTGGAAACTCAATTGACTTTTCCAAATTTGGTAGGCCGCTCCAGTTGTCATTGGCAATTGATCATCTTTGAGCTTTGAGTTAATGCTTGCGAGTACATCCGTAATCCGCAGAGATGCCAGCGGATTTAAGTAATCTGAACCACTTGCCAATCTCTCGATGAGTAGCAGTTCAGCTTCCCGCAAAATCAAGTTTTCGGTATCTTCTTTAGGACGCCTACGATGCGCTGGCTTTGTCGTGATTTGTCCAAAATCGGATGAATTTTTGCTGACTTTAGGCTTCACGGCTTTAACAATAGTCATCAGAGAGTTCTCCTACCAGGCACCCAGCCCGGGCCTGGCACACTAGCCAATAGCAGTTTCGTATATTCGTGTTGAGGGCTATCCATAACTTGCTCTGTAAATCCGCGTTCTACAACCTGACCATCTTTCATAACGATTAAGGAATCAGCAAAATGTCTAACGACAGCCAAGTCATGACTAACTAGCAAATATGCAATTCCAGTGAGCTCGCGAATGTCTGCTAGCAGATTCAGGATCTGGGCTTGAATTGAGACATCTAGGGCAGCTACTGATTCATCTAAAATCAGACCCTTTGGTTCTGCCGCCAATGACCGTGCAATAGCTACGCGTTGCCTCTGGCCACCCGAGAGCTTTGCTGGACGAAAGTCAAGAATTCGATTAGGCAATCCAACAAGTTCCGCTAATTCTCTCGCCAATGCCTCCGCTTCATCCGATGCTTTACCAGAAACAGTCAATGCCTCTCGAAGCGCTGATCCAATCGTTTGACGTGGATCTAGAGATGAATATGGATCCTGAAAAACTATTTGCAGGTATTTAGCGCGTTCACGCCGTTCTTTTGAGTTTTTCGCGGGCAACGACCAATCATGACCGTCAACTTCTATCTTTCCCGAGGTAGCTCGTTCTAGGCCAACCAAAACCTTTGCAATAGTTGTTTTTCCGGATCCAGATTCTCCAACAATGCCAATACTCCCACTCTGTGGAAG
>JBIKSQ010000110.1:0-4709 GCA_044348555.1 Candidatus Nanopelagicales bacterium
AGATAAATGTGCGACTGAAAAACCACTTCCAGTTGAAGTAGCGCCGGGACATCAGGTTGCATGCCATTTCCCACAAGTTCGAAAGTCACCAAAGCTTGAAATCCGCAAAGCACATGACGATCGGCCTTTGCCTGCGGCCACTGCGCTTGTGGATGAACGGCGTGCCGCATCTGGTCCAACCAGCGGTAATGATTTTGTAGCGGAATAAACTTAATAAAAATGGCCGGTGCAGAGCACCGGCCATTTTTTTATATCTTTAAAGATTGGTTCTGAAAAACTCTCGCATTAGCAACATTAAGTTTTTTGTAATCTCCGCCTGCGGAGTCATGTGTGAAACCCCAGCCAGTGGCAAGAATTGATGAGCCTTACCGGCTGCTAACAAAGCACCGGAAAATTGCAGGGAGTGGGCCGCCAACACGTTGTCATCGGCCAGACCATGTATCAACATCAGAGGACGTTCAAGTTTGTGTGCCTTTTCAATCAAAGAATTCGCCTTGTAGACCTCAGGTTGTTCGGTCGGATGGCCGAGGTAGCGCTCGCTGTAAGCAGTGTCGTATAGACCCCAGTCGGTAACCGGAGCTCCCGCCCATGCTGCTTTGTAGATGTCGGGCCGATCAAGTACCGCCAAGGCTGAGAGGAAGCCCCCAAACGACCAGCCGTGAATTCCTACACGGTTCAAATCCATGTCGGGGTTCGCATCTGCTAGTTCTTGAAGTGCGGCAACTTGATCCAGCAAAACTACGTCAGACAAATCGTTGAGCACCTCCCGCTCGAATGCAGGGTTCTGCCCAGGTGTGCCACGATTGTCAATCACAACCACGCAGAAGCCTTGGTTCGCCAACCATTGATCACCTGCGTAACCCAATCGGCTAGCAGTAACTTCGCTGTGGTGCGGGCCACCGTAGATTGCAACAATCACTGGAAGTTTGTGGCTTCCCTTTATGTGATTCTTTGGCCAAACGACTGCAGTTGCAATTCCAGTTGAAGTCTGTGAAATATTAACGTCCACTTCGATTGGTGGCTCCACACTCAAGGATTTGATTGTGTGAATCAATTCGCCATTTCGTTTAACTAAGTATTTTGGAAGTTTTGAGACGAGGTCATGTTGAATCACTATTGCTAAGTCGCCGTTCGTAATTGCGGTTGCAAAACCGGCTGGATCACTGAGCGATGTAATTTGCGAATCTGTAATCGAAACTACTTCTAGCTCCCATGGCCTGTTGTAGACAGTTGCTGTTATCTGATCTGAATCAACCGCGAGAATTGAATCGACGTGTCGCCCTCCGAGCTCCACCGCAACATCACCAACCAGAATCTCGCGTGCCTGCGAACTTTCTCTCGTGGTTACCAGATTGAGTTCGTCCCAGCGTGGGCTGCCAGTTCCACAATCAAGCCAGGCGGAATCTTGGATGCTCTTGATTTCCTTTAGTTTGCCAGCTTCTAGGGTGTTAATGCTGCGGGCCCGCTGATTGCGTGAAAGTAAAGTGATTAGCGCTTTGGAGCCAGTCCAATCAACATCTTCAAGATATTCATACGTTGATCGGTCCCACACGACTTCATTTTTTGTGTTGGTATTTAAATCAACATGAAACAGGCTGACCTCGGGATTTGTTTCGCCAGCCATTGGGTAGCGATGTGCGCGGGCACTTTGATCTGGATGGGTTGGGTCAGATATCCAACGAACCGCAACCTTTGCTTCATCCGTGCGCTGCACGAGTAGGTCGTCGCCGTTTGGCGCCCACCAGTGACCCCGATAACGACTGAGTTCTTCGCTAGAAACAAAGTCTGCTAATCCGTATGAAACAGTTTCCGACTCAGCCGATAGTCGTAACACTTCAGCGCTAATCGTAAGGTTGTAAACCACAAAGTCACTTCCATCAGTGAATGCGATTGCATCACCGCGGCGATTAATTCTTGGATCAACCACCGATTCGTAATCACCAATGCGGGTGGAAATACCAGAACTGAAATCACTTATCCAAAGTTGGCCTGAAAGCGGGAATGTCACCTTCGTCATTAATTCATCTGGGCTGTAGCTGGTAATTCCAGCGCCGGACTCCCGTAATCGCTCGCGCCGAGCTCGTTCGGCGGCACTCAAGTTTTCACTATCTGAAAAAAGACTCGAACTTTCAACGACACATTTTTCGGTTGGCGTTGTGTCTAGGTTATCGATCATCCATAAATCAAGTTGATTAGTTTCGGCCGATTTACTTCGTACGAAAAGTGCTCGATTTGCGGTAGCCGAAACCGAGAAACTTCTCGGTGCGCCTTGGCGGAAGTGATTGGTTTTAGCGACGAGTTCTGGGTAAGTGTCGTCGAGGTGGGAGCAACTGCAGTCTGTCATACACCCAATCTAACCCTGCTGAGTTCATAAGCCTTAGCCTTGGGCAATGAATTCAAAACCTAATCTTTTGTTCGTGCACGCACACCCAGATGACGAGACCATAGTTACCGGTGCCACGATGGCTAAATACGCTGCCGAAGGTTGCGGGGTTACCTTGATCACCTGCACCGCTGGCGAGGAAGGCGAAGTGCTTGTTCCAGATTTGGCACATCTAGCAGCTGGTCAAAATGATGAACTAGGACCAGAGCGAAAAGTTGAATTGGCCAACGCCATGGCCGAACTTGGTGTCACGGACTTTGATTTTTTAGGTGGCTTTGGAACCTATCGAGACAGCGGAATGATTGGAACTGAGCCGAACGAGAATCCACAATCTTTCTGGCAAGCGGATTTGCTAGAGGCAGCTAACCATGTTGTTAAAGTGATACGCGATCGTCGACCACAGGTACTCGTAACGTACGACGAGTTTGGTGGTTACGGCCATCCGGATCACATTCAGGCTCATCGGGTTGCAATGTATGCAGCCGCCTTAGCAGCTGCCCCCTCGTATCTTCCGGAGATTCCAATCTGGTCAGTCCCAAAAATTTATTGGATCGCTAGCCCGCGCGAGCGCGCCAGAGCTCAGTTTGCGCAGTTAATGGAAATGGGCATCGATATTGGGATGGACCTAGATGAGATATCGGCAATGCCGTATTTCTGCGACGATGAGCTGGTCACGACAGCAATCGATGGCAGCGCACATGCTGACAAAAAAGCAGCAGCCTTGCGCGCCCACAAGACTCAGATTGACATGGAGTCGGGCTTCCTAGCGGCAATCGGTCAATTGGGAAATCAGGCAACCGGGCTAGAGCATTTCCGATTGGTTGGTGGAAGTAAATTTCAGCATCTATCGACCCTCAGCGAGACGGACTTGCTAGCGGGTTTGTAATGCCAGTAATTAGGCGTGTTTAGGCTAAAATCACGAACTAATTCAAGATTTGGTGAGGCATGTCCGACGAAATTCAAGATACCGAAAGCAAGACAGCTCGTTCAAAGTGGCTCTGGGTTGCAGCGATAGCTGCCCTAACCGTCGTGCTGTATGCAGGTGTTGCCTTCGCGGTCGGTAGGTCAATTCCAATCGGTACCACGATTGGAAACGTTAGCTTCAGCGGTCTGTCGATTGAGGACGCTGAGGCAAAACTCACTGAAAGCTCTGCTGATTTTCTACCAGAAACCATCACTTTTGAAATTGATGGCGAGGTTGTCTCTGGCACCGCTGCTGACTTCGATGTCCAACTAGATGTTGCCGCAACGCTGGCCGAGCTCGAAGTTGATGTTTGGAATCCGGTCGCATTAGTGGGGCAGTTTGTAATTGGAAACTCGGTTGAACCAGTTTTGCTGGTTGGTCCAAAATTCGAGGATTCCTTTAAAAATGCAGTCTTAGATTTTGTGATTGCCCCAATCTCAGCAAGTATCGACTTCACCCAGAACCCACCCACTTCAACCGAGTCTCAAACTGGACAAGGTGTTGACACAGCTGTTGCAGAGCAAAGTTTGCAGCTGGCGCTGGATACGGATCCAAAGGCCACCTCACACCAAATCGAACTCGATTTTGTTGTGGTGCAACCTGAAGTATCAAACGAGCAGGTTGCTAATTTCTTGAGCAGTGATTTCGCACCGCTCACAGCAGCTCAGGTTGTAGTAACTGCCGAGGGTGGCGCGCTTCGCGACGTGTACTTGCCAGCTGAACTTCGGGCCGCAATGTATGTGGAGTTGATTGATGGAAAGCTCGTCGGACAAATCGATCCGTTGCGGATTGCGGAGTATCGCGATCCAGCTTTCATCTCGGAATCCACACCTGTGCAAGAAGCGACCTGGGATGTAAGCAGTGGAACCCCAGTTGTCGTCCCATCCAAATCTGGCTTTGGTATATCAAATGAATCCCTTGCAGACTCAATCGAATCTGTTTGGGAGTTGCCGAAAGGCCAACGAGTTGTAAATGTTGAGTTCGGAGTAATCGAACCAACTTTTACAACCGAAGAAGCCGAAGCAATGGGAATCACGGAACTCGTCAGCACCTACACCCAAGCTTTTGAATATTTGCCTTACCGAGTCACCAACATTGGACAAGCCGCGGCTTACATTGACGGAACATTGCTGAAGCCTGGTGATGATTTTTCAATGAACGAAACTATCCGCGAGCGGACATACGCAAATGGTTATGTTGATGGCTTCATCATTGCGCCTGGTGGCATTTTCAGGATGGAACCAGGCGGAGGCGTTTCAGCCGCAACCACCACGATGTTCAACGGTGCATGGTTTGCAGGCTTAAAGTTTTTGGAGTGGCGGGCACACTCGGTCTACATATCTCGTTACCCAGCTGGTCGCG
>JBIKSQ010000111.1:0-4663 GCA_044348555.1 Candidatus Nanopelagicales bacterium
AAATCGTAGTAAATCCACCCCGGCACAATTCCGATGGAAATTGCTATGGCGGAAACGACCAGACGCCGACGCAATTCCCGCAGGTGATCCATTAAGGGCATGTCAGCGGTCGCATTTTTAGACCGCATCTGAGTCTACTTTTCGGTTTCGTCAGGAGTTTTATCAGTTTCGTCCTTGGCTTTAATCTCAGTTTTGAAGATTCGCAGGGACGCCCCCAAACCCTTTGCTAGTTCTGGAAGCCGCTTTGCACCAAAAAGCAACAAGGCAATAAGCACCAAAATACCGATTTCGCGTGGTCCCATTTTTTCTCCTCTTAATTGGCTGATGCCCTATTTTAAGTCTAAGTAGGAGTTTTGGGCGGCAGCCACTAACTCATTGACTTTATTGCCAAATCTGATCGGGCCAAGCACCTTGATCTGACAGCCTGAACTCAGAATCTGACGAGCTAGCCAGCTTGGTTCCAGCACCGATATCTTGGCCTTAATTCCATCTGCCTTAAGCGCTCCGCGGCTAACCACGTTCATACCTTCTAGCTGATAGAGCAAGTGGGTTGGGACTGAAATCTCCACCGTCGTGAAGTCCATTCCTGAAAAACTCAAATCCGGTTCATAAATCGCCTCTTCGAGCAGCGAAACGTCGCTCATCCGCTTGATAATGAAAGTTCGCCACCCATTCCGAGTGTGACACCAAGCATTCAATCTGGTTAGACCACCTGTGTAGACAAGTTCACGGGGGGAAACCTCCCGCGCTTCCGCCAAATCGGAGGCCTCATTCCAGTAGGTGAAGCTGATGCGACGATTAGTTTGTAACGCCTTTTGTGTCATAAGTAGACCATCTGAACTCTCAGATATTGGAATCACCTGAACCTTCGGTACCCGTGGGAGTACATCGCGAATCTTCGCTGCCGCACTGTGCACACTTTCCCGATTGACATCGGGGTGGAACTGTGGGTGCTGAACGAGAAGTTCGAGACCAAGCAGAATCAATGCAGCTTCTACTTGATCAAATTGAAAAGGCCGATCAAGTCCAAGTCCATCGACCAGATTGATTCTGTCACCATCTAGGTGCACATCAATAAGTTCTCCGTGCAACTCCCCTGGACCTGAAACGCCAGCCATGAGTACGTATTGCACAACCTGCTCATCCGTCCAGCCAAAATGCTCTGCAACTTCTGGAATAGTCGAACCTGGGTGGGTTCGGAGCCAAGGAATCAGATTTAGTAAGTCTTCGTAGACGCTCATCACACCTTGCCTAAAACTAGATTTTTCACGCGTTCGACAACGTCGGCTGGCGAAAGCACAACCACGCCCGGAGCTGCTGCTGCAAGTTTAGGAATTTCCAGGTTTAGGTTCGTTAGCAGGCAATCAAACTCACCTGCTTGCATTTCAAGCGCCAGCGGGTCTGGTGAGAGGCTCCGCCAAGATGCGCCGTTGTTCGCTCCAATTCGGAGGCGTACTACTGTTTTTTGGTTCTTCGAAAAGTGTGGTTGGAAAAGATTCTTATAATCCAAATCCGCCGGAATCTCATACGCGTTTGCGGTTCCAAACATTTTTACATCGCCGATTAGGCGGTTCAGATTGAAAACTCGATCTGCATTTCGATCCTTATCTAAGCCATAAACAAACCATGATCCACCGCGAACTAAAACTCCCCACGGCTCTAATTGTCGTTTGGCAGGTTCATTATCTCCAGGCTTTAAGTAATCAAACGTGATCTGCTTTTTTATCGAAATTGCATGTAGCAAAATACTTAACTGCTGGTTCCCGCTCATTTCGAGAACTGGCAGATTGTTGGTGAAAGTATGACCAAGTCCTTCTAATTTGAGTTGGGCTTGAACTGCATCAGATTTTTGAATTGTAGATTTCCAAGCACCCAGCGCAATTGATAATGCGGATGTTTCGGCTTCAGTAAACTCAATTTCAGGCAATAGCGCATCTTCATCATTGAGTCGATATCGAAACTCATCTTCTGAATAGGCATCTGCTTGGTAGACATCAACGTGAATTCCGGCTTTTTGAAGCTCTACTTTGTCTCGTTCAAACATGGTCGATGCAGTATCAAAATTAAGTTCAGCTCCGTAGCCAAGAATTCGTTTGAAGATTTCACTCTTTGTGAAGCCGCGCTTGGAACTTCGCAGCAGCATAACGAGGTTGATTATTCGTTCAGCTTTGTCATCTCTGAGCGGATTGACATCCTCGTATGCCTCTTGCACTAATGAACCTGCAGCAAATCAATTACGAAGATAAGAGTTTGTCCGGCAAGCCGTCCGTTATCACCATACGCAGTATGAGGTGGGCAAACAAGTTCACGTCTCCCGCCAACCTTCATACCTGGGATGCCGTCCTGCCACGCTTTGATTAAGCCATTGAGTGGGAATGTTGCTGGCTCGCCGCGATCCCACGATGCATCGAACTGTTCACCAGTTTCGTAGTTAACGCCAACATAGTGAACCGTCACTGTGCCACCTGCAACAGCTGCAGGACCTTCGCCCACAATTAAATCTCTGATTACTAAATCGTTTGGAGCTGGTTCTTCGTGGAAGTCAATCTCTGGTTTTTGCATCACAATCCCTTTCAAAAGTTGTCTGATTTTATTCGACTGGCTCGGAATTTGCGGTAGGCGGTACCCAGTCGGCGCCATAAGCACCAGGGGCAGGCTTGCTGCGCTTTCGAAATGGGCTTACCCCATCTGCAAGTCTGCGGGTCGCAATCAAGAAGCCAGTATGTCCAACCATCCGGTGCTCTGGTCGAACTGAGAGACCTTCCAGATGCCAGCCTCGAGTCAAGGTTTCAAAAGCCCGCGGCTCAGTCCAACGATTCTGGATCCGTAGCAGTTCGACAGTCTTAGAAAGCTGAGTGGTGGTTGCAACGTAAGCCATCAATACGCCACCAGGCTTAAGCAGTTCGTAGGCCTTCTCCAGACATTCCCAAGGTGCGAGCATGTCGAGCACCATGCGATCAATGCTGGCTGTGAGATTTGCATCCTCGACGTCTTGCAGGTCGCCAACCCGTACATCCCAGTTGCTTGGCTTTTCTCCAAAGAAAGAAATGATGTTCTTTTCGGCTGTCGCTGCGAAGTCATCTCGCCGCTCAATCGAAACCAGCTTTCCAGTTGGCCCAATCGCTCGCAGTAGATAACTGCTTAGTCCCCCGCTGCCAACACCTGCCTCAAGCACAGTGGCACCAGGAAAAATGTCACCCTCAACCAAAATGGTGGCACTGTCTCGCGGATAGATAACCGCTGCACCGCGAGGCATAGCCAGAATGTGATCCAACAAAAGCGGACGGAGTAACAAATACTCAGTTCCATTCGAACTTGAGACTTTGCTTCCTTCGGACACGCCCACGATGTCATCGTGCAGGATTGCTCCCTTATGCGTATGGAATTCTTTCGCTTGGGTTAAAACTATTGTGTGCTTGTTGCCTTTTGCATCAGACAACTGAACGCGATCGCCATACTTGAAATTGTTTGTCACAATAAATCCTGATCTTTTCTGTAAGCAACACCAAAAATCTTGTTGGACGTATCAAGCACTATCCATTCTTGTGCTGTTGAAGTTTCGATAATTTTTCTGAACTCGGCGATTTCTACATTTCGGGACATGAAGTCATAATCGAAAATCCTTCGTGATGCTGAAAGTGCAGTGCGAGGTGACTCACTTTTTGATGGGTTAGATCTCTCCAAGTCAATCAACTCCTCAAGCACTAGTGCATAAACAGCATCATCTTTCATTAACAAAACTGCGCCAGCCCTCGAATTGTCCATGAGCTCGATTGCCTCAGTTAGGGTTGCAGTCGATTCCAATCCAATCGCGCGTCTGACTTTGAGTGCCCACTCAGAATCAATAACAGGCTCCACTAGAACCCCACCATTCTTTTTTATGCGATTAAGCGATTGAATCTGAGACCAAGCTTGAAATGCAAGCCAGGTTCCGATGAACCAAGACAGCAACAAATCACTCCACCCTGGCACAAATCCCAGAATGGCCCCAGCAATGAACGGAAAGATTACCCATAGAGACGAGACCCCAAGTCCGCCATACGCGGCTGCAAATTGACCCTTGAGCGCATCTCCAGTTCGGTTCCACACAACCGCACTCAAAGCCGCACCACCATCAAGTGGCAATCCAGGCAATAGGTTCACTACTCCACCAATTATTGAGGCCCACAGCGTCCATTCAGCCAAGCTCTGGACGGCTGGAGAAGGCGAGAACTGCAACAAACCAAAGGCAAACAGCCCCGGCACGAAGGTAACCAGTGGCCCAGCAATCGCCACAACGAACTGGTGTCGCGGGCGGGTAAACCGATTCTTGAACGCCGTGTGCCCACCAACTATGTGAAGCACCACGTTAATCACTGGGTATCCGTAGCGTTTAGCCGCAACCACATGGCCGATCTCGTGCACCAGAATCACGGCGTACAGGAAGATTCCATGCAGTAATGCCAAACCAAGGGTTGGTAAGTCGTTTGAAACGGAATTCAGTGCAGCTTGACTGCTAGGTAAGGCAAAGTAGGAAACCAGCGCCACGCCAAACGCCGACGAAGGTGGTAGAAAAACTGGCACCCCAAAGACATTAAACGCTGGTTTGGGTGTTTTCACTAGCCCACCTTACGAAAGATTCAGACTCTAAGCATCTAACCTAACGGCATGGAACACTTGCTAA
>JBIKSQ010000112.1:0-4656 GCA_044348555.1 Candidatus Nanopelagicales bacterium
TCACATTTATCTTCAACTATTTCCTCGTAAACTTCTTCTTTGAAGGCCTACACAGTTACTCGGGGACATAATGATTAGATTTGTATTGATTGGTATCGCGGTTGGTTTCCAGATTTATGCGCTGGTCGAAGCCGCGGGCACCAAATCGCCGCGCACAATGTCGCGTTGGGCGTGGGTGTTGATCACTGGTGTTCTTCCAATCTTGGGTCCAATCTTGTGGTTCTGGGGTGGCCGGCCAACCCGCCGCCTACCGCCACCTGATGACAACCCAAATTTTCTCAGAGATTTATAGGAGTGAATGTGGCAAATTCTGGATTAGCAGCACTTCGTTACACCCTCAGGCGACTAGCACTTCTCGTACTTAGCGCAGTGATTTTCTACGCAGTCGGAATGCGCGGAATTCTTATGTGGGCGGCAGCATTTCTTGTTTCCGGTGCGGTTGCGCTTGTTTGGTTAAAACGTGATCGCGATGAAATGAGTGCTGGAATCGCGGGCACAATTTCGAAAGTAAATCAAAAGTTTGATAAATCAAATGCAAAAGAAGACGTGGACTAATTCAGTTCTTTCGTTTTACATCACTGCAGCTGTTATTAAACCTAATGCGGTAATTACAGACCAAGCCATCTGGGCTCGACCTGTATCGGCTAGAACTTGAATTAACGCAGCACCTGCGGCGCCATTTATTACAGCTCTAGCTGGCCGTTGCGCCATGATTGAAACAATCGCACCCGCTGCCGCTGCTAGTGGCCAATCGCGGTAATCGCCTAGAAACCAACTAACAGCGATGAAGACAGATCCACCGAGTCCAAACCACGCAAGTACTACGTAAACCCAACGAGCTCGGTAATCTCCAAGCCGAACGGCCAAGGTAAGTTTGTTTGCGATTGCATCTTTAGGCATATCCCGAATGTTGTTGACCATCAACATAGCGCAAGCAAATCCACCCGAACCGATTGCTAACACCCAGCCCATCCCAGTCAAGTAAGCCGTTTGTGCGTACATCGTGCCAAGCACTGCCGCTAACCCAAACCAGATGAAAACAAAGACTTCACCAAAACCTGCATATCCGTAAGGCCGGCTTCCACCTGTGTAGAACCAGGCAGACAAAACTGCAAGTGCACCTAGTGGAATAAAGATCCAGAAGCCACTGATGATGGTGAGCAACAAACCAGCAACCGAACCAACCGCAAACGCAGTAAACGCCGCCATCCGCACTGTTTTTGCTGCCACTAAACCTTGGCCAACCAGACGGACCGGCCCCACCCGATCGGTATCAGTTCCGCGGATGCCATCGCTGTAATCGTTCGCGTAGTTGACACCAACTTGTAGAGCCAGCGCGACAACCAGCGCAAGAATCGAGATGACAAAACTAAATTTTGATTCCCAAATTGCTAATGCGCTGCCCAATATCACGGGTGCGATTGCGGCGGGCAAAGTTTTAGGGCGAGCACCAGCAATCCAGTTATCAAGTGTTGTCATAGTTGCGAAGTCTCACAGATGCGAGTGATTTCAGCAGCATCGGGTTTTCCATTAAGTAGCAGCGGCAGACTCTCGAGCTGCAGTGCTTTGAGTGGCAAGTTGTTTTCTAGTTTGGATTTCAGTTGGCGAATGAAATCATCTGCCGCAATCTTTCCAACGTAGGCGACACAAGCAACTTGTCCAGCTTCGGCATCAGCTGTTCCAACCGCGAATGCATCTGTCACGCCATCGACAGTCTGCGCTAACGACGTTACTTGGTCGAGACTTAACTTGTTGCCATTAGTCTTTATCACCCGATCAACTCGACCAGTTATTCGGAGTTCGTTATTGGCAAAAGTTCCGATGTCGCCGCTGTTCCATCTGCCAGCAAAAACTGTGCCATCCCGATAACCGGTTGCAATCGTGGAACCTGTAACCCAGATTTGCGATTGCGCATCCACTTCAATCTGACTATCGCCCAGCAGAGTTTTGTTCCAGAGAATTCCGCCGCAAGTTTCGCTCGCACCGTATGTCATGATCAGATTAACTCCAGCACTTTGCAGTTTTTCTCGCAAAGTGCTGCTCAAGCCGGCTCCACCCACAAGCACAAAATCCAAAGCAGCCAGCAACCGCATTGCAGCTGGGTCATCAACCAGTCGGGCAATCTGGGTGGGAACCAGTGAAACGGCAGCTGACATTTTCTGCTTGTCTGCAGAATTTCGGAGCGCAGCTAGAAAAGGGTTGAAGGTTGCGCTCTCGAACGCTGCCATGCCTCCCACACCATCCCAGATCACAGGTTCAGTTCCAGAAAGTGCACTTCGAATTACCGTGTTCAGGCCGCCGATTCCGGTAACTGGCAAGGCGGTCAGCCAAGTAGTCGGAGCTGCGCAATAAATCGCTGCAGCCTCAGCACTAGCGGCCAGTGCAGATAGTGAAATTTCAACCGCTTTGCTCTCACCGCTGCTGCCGCTGGTAGCCAGCACAAGCGAGGCTTCCTCACCCAGCAGCGGGGAATCGGCTTGGATAGCCTGAAATGCAGCACGATTTCCAGCTGGTACAAGTGCCACTGAGGCTTCGTTTTCAAACAGATTGTGGATGCAATCCAAGGCCTGCATAACCCCGGCCGCTCCGGGCAGGATCTCTACGATAGGCAAAACTGGCTTCACCCTCGGTAGCCTAAGCGCATCTAGAAAGGGATGTCGTGGATACTCGAAAGCTTTATGAATTACCACCGGTTGTTGCCGCCGATTCGCCAGCATTCAAGGACCCTGGATTTTCTTCAGCGGTCGCTGCGTGTGAGTGGAAAGCCGTGGGTTCTTGGAGTGACATCAAATATGAACTTTCCCAAGGTGATGCTGCTGGCATTGCAAAGATCACGATCAACCGTCCCGAAAAGCGGAATGCATTCCGGCCCCAAACCATTAAAGAACTATTGGCCGCCTTTGATTTAGCGCGCGATGATGTTCAGGTTGGTGTAATTATCTTGACCGGCCAAGGGGACTGGGCCTTCTGCAGTGGTGGCGATCAAATGATCCGTGGCGATGATGGATACATCGGTGATGATGAAATTGCGGATGCTGGAATCGGTCGACTAAATGTTTTGGATTTACAGATTGCAATTCGTCGCACACCCAAGCCCGTGGTTGCAATGATCGCTGGTTACAGCATCGGTGGCGGTCATGTGTTGCACGTTGTTTGTGATTTGAGTGTCGCGGCCGACAACGCTCGGTTTGGGCAGACTGGTCCAAAAGTAGGTTCGTTCGATGGCGGATATGGGTCTGGGCTTCTAGCTCGACACATTGGCCAGAAACGCTCCCGCGAGATTTGGTACACCTGTCGTCAGTACGGCGCGGCACAGGCCTACGACTGGGGATTGGTTAACGAAGTTGTGCCACTACCTGAACTCGAAAAAGCAACTGTTGATATGGCACTCGAAATGCTGCAACTCTCACCTTTAGCACTTCGAATGTTGAAGGCTTCACACAACGCAGCTGATGACGGTTTAGCAGGCATTCAACAGTTAGCTGGCGATGCCACGTTGTTGTTCTACATGTCAGAGGAAGCTCAAGAAGGCCGAGATGCTTTTAAGAATAAACGCAAACCTGATTTTTCGAAGTTCCCCAAGCGTCCGTAATGCTTTCACCTCTTCCACCGGTTACTGAAATTCTGGCAACTGCTCAGGTTGTCAGTTTGCCGTTGGTCGAAAGTTTCCGTGGAATCAAGCAGCGAACGGTTTTACTTTTTGAAGGCCCGAGTGGATGGGCTGAATTTGCCCCCTTTGATAATCACGATCTCGCACATTCAGCAAAATGGTTAGAAGCCGCAATCGAACAGGCTTACGGAAGTTGGCCAACGGCATCACAGGAATCTGTTGCAGTCAATGCGATTTTGCCAGAAGTTGATCTAGTAGCAACCGAGAAACTGGCTACGAAGTGGATTGCAGATTTTGGGTTTTCAACTTTTAAGTTCAAATCTTCAGCAGATATCGGCGCGGATATCGCAAAAGCTCAGTTGATCAGCGAACTGGTGGCAGATGCGGGATTGATTCCAAAAATCAGAGTGGATGCAAACGGACTGTGGGACTTTGATGTAGCGGTTCGAAACTTGAATCGATTCGCAGCCGAAGTTCCAGCTTTGGAATATGTTGAACAACCAATCGAAAATCTCAACGACTATTTGGCGCTGAAGAAATTATCAGCAACCCCAATCGCACTCGATGAAAGTCTGCGATTAGCGCACTCACCTGATTTTGATTTGATTCACCAGGTAGCTGATGTAGTCGTACTTAAAGCGATACCGCTTGGTGGATTGAAAAACGCATTACATGTGGCTTCCCAAATCGAACTGCCGATTGTCGTATCAGGTTCGCTAGATAGTTCAGTGGGTTTAGCTGCCGGACTGCAACTTGCATCACTAATTAGCAACAAGCCAGCTGGTTTAGCCACTGATCTTTTGTTCGCTTCTTCTGTGACTTCGCAAAAACACAAGATTGCAGCGGGTCGGATTGAAGTGGGCCGTCGGATACCAGACTTGAGTTCACAGCATCTTGCAGATGCTGAAGTAGTGGCAGAATTGCGAACGCGTTTAGTTGAGTGTTACAAATACTTGGAGCAGCTATGAGTTCATCAGTTAATCAAGGTCGGGCAATTGTGCGGGCCTTATTGAAACATGGTGTGCGCCAAGCAGTTGTGTCGCCAG
>JBIKSQ010000006.1:0-17855 GCA_044348555.1 Candidatus Nanopelagicales bacterium
ATCTTTGAGGATTCGCTTAACGAGTCGCCAAGGTTTGGTCGATACTCGGTGCTCTAAGTCTTTGATGTAATTTTTGCGAAGTTCATTCGGAGTCTGACTAATCACGGTTCCACAACTGAGGCATTTTGCGTGCGCCAAAATGCGTCCGGCGTAGTGCACTTCGTGCTCGGTTTCTCGGTTGCAGTTGGAGCATGCGAGTTCAACCAGTTGATGCGGGTTATCGGCCATTGCGCTTCACCTCAGTTCGAATCCTTGGGAGGACAGAATGTATTCTGCCATCACCAAATCTTGTGGGTATGTGACTTTGAGATTTTGAGCTGATCCATAAACGGTTTTGATTTCAATCTCGGGATGAAATCGTGCAACACAACTTGCGGTATCTGTTCCAGAAAACTCTGCCGCAACCGCTTGTCGATATGAATCAAGCAGCATCGCAGCTGAAAAAACTTGTGGGGTTTGGACTCTCACGATCTTCGATTGGGTTGGGAACTCTCCCACCAGGTTGCCGCTGGGCAGATAGGGAAGTGCCCCACCAGTTTCATCAGCCGCTTGGACCAGCCGTTGAATCAAACTAGGCGCTGCCAAAGGTCTAGCGCCATCATGAATCAGGACCTGGCTGCAGCGGCCCGTATCGATACTTGGAGCGATGTACTCCAGGGCTCGGGATTCAGAGTCATGCCGGCTCTGACCGCCTTCAATCAGGTCGATCGGCACTTCAAGGTGCCGGCTGAGTACTTTGCGGGCCTGTTCCATTTCAAGTGGGTTTACAACCGCTACGAAGCGATCAAAAAGTTTGGTTGCAATCAGCCATTGGAAGCTCCAGGTGACTAATTCGCGGCCACCTAAGGGGAGCCAAACCTTGTTCGTGCCCTTACTTAGCCGAGTACCACTACCGGCCGCAAGCACAATCGCTGTACGGCCGGTAGTGGGAAGGTCTTGGCTCATGGCTACAAACCTAGTGCGTCCATTTCTCTACGCAAAGCCACAATGGTTTGGGATTCGTCTAGTTCGATGTCATCCCAGGTAATCAATGTGTCGATTGGAAGGTCGCGAACGACTTTTGCGCCTTGCAGTAGACCAATTGGCACGAGGTTGTCTCGCTTTGCATCGTCAATGCGGTCAGCAAAGGCGCGCATTGAGTAGCCGCCGATGCTGTCTAGAACATCTCCTGCTTTGTGGTCCTTCTTCGTCATTGCCACAACTTCAGTAGTCCGCGAAGTGGTTGCAAAAGATGCTTTGTTTTCAACCAACATTTCAGCAATCGTGATTGGTGCTTCAACTGATGCGAGGTGGAATGGACGGTAAAGTGAAAAGTAGGGACCGTTACCCATGCCAAGGTATGACATTTCGTGTGCAACGTATGGCTTGTCTGACTTCACGATGACGAAAACGCCAGGAGCTACGTCGCCAGTGCAGTAATCAACAACACCAGTTTCTTCAAGAACGCCACCGGCCTCTTTTGGGGTGAAGGTATGGTGCAAAGTCTTAACAGAAGACTCTGGTCCGATCATTCCGCGTTTGGTTAGTTTCAAACCAGTTGCGTTGGCAAGTGCTGACATTTCAATCATGGTTTTCGAACCATCAGTGAATGAGCAGAGCATCTTTGGGTTCATCTGCTTTGCGGTTGCACGTTCCAGGACGGTAGCTGGGTTTGAGTGTGGTTCGAACGGGTTGTTCTTGCCCTTGCCAGCCATAACAACTTCGAAGGACAAGTCACGCGCAAACTCAACGAGGTAGAGCGCAGCAACTGGTTCATCGCCATGGCACACCGAGTAAATCACTCCGTTGTCTGCCGCCATCTTTGTGAGCAGTGGTCCGATGGTTACGTCCATTTCAACGTTCAACACTGCAACATGCTTTTTGTTACGCAACGAGTCGCTAGTAACGCGGGCGCCAACTTCTGGCACACCAGTCGCTTCTACAACTACGTCTACATCTAGTTTGGAAACTATGTAAGCGTTTGTGGTGCCGGCTGGCTTACCAGCTGCAATCGCTGCGTTGAGTTCGGCTACATCTTCCGAAATCACTGGTGCTGGTAATCCCATGTCTGAGAAAGCCTGATTGATGCGTGCCGGATCTACGTCTGCGACTACCGCAACGTCAATACCGCCCATGCTGTTTGCTTGGTTGGCGAAGCCGCGGCCCATTTGGCCTGCTCCCACCATGGCCACTCGCGCATTGCGACCATTCTTGCGTGCTAACTCTTCTAAACGTGCCCGATATTCCATCGCTAATCTCTAATCAGTATCTAGTCGTTACGGATGATTTTAATTTTGCTGCCAACAGTGATGACTGGCAATTCCATGACTGGAGTGGTTACATCTCCGGGCATTTCAGGTTCGGTTAGACCGTTTGCTTTTAAATTCAAGTGGCCAAGGTTCATCAAGTTTTCGTTTGCGACTGACCCAACAGCCAAAACTGGCATCTGAGTGTCATCGACGAAAACAATATCGCCTGGGCGGAGTTGGTCTTGTTGGCTTATTACTTCGTGCAGAATGCAGAATTCGTGGAGTTCTTCGGGAGCGTTAGCCCCGAAGAAAACCAAGTATCCGGCTTCTCTAAAAGCTGAAACTAATTCACCGATCGCAGTGACTTCGGTTTCGTAAATCGTGGTTGACATTGTGATTAATCAACAGCCGTAATGTTCTCAGGCTTTACACCAGAAACAAAAAGTTCTTCGGTGATGAACATTGCCAATGGACCTGCTGGGCTGGTTCCATGAATGTCAACAGTTGGTACTTTCTTCATTGGGTAAACACCAATGCGGGCAGTTCCACCACAGTCGATAACTGCTACTGCAATTTTGTCGAAAGGTGCACTGCTCTTGAATCCGTCAAAAGGCTCTCCGCCAGTCATGTCGGCGATGGCCTGAGCAACGGGATGAATTCCGCCACCAGTTACACAATAGATAAGTGGACGTTCATCGGTCGGCTTGATAACGAGTGGGCCGCCCCAGCCGCCCTTGCCACGTTCAATTTTTACTGCTTTGTAATCGGCCATTTGGACCCCTTTATCGGAATTGGATAGAACAGGAATTTACTTAAGAAGCAGCGGGGCCAGTATGAAAACTGGCCCCGCTACGGTGTTACTTAGCTGCTGTATAGACCGAAGCTCGCGAAGTATGCAATCACTACGGACAAAGGTCCGGTGATCAAACGCGAGATCAGAACAGCTGGTACGCCAATTTCAACGGTTTCTGGTTCGGCTTCACCAAGGGCGAGACCTACCGGAATGAAGTCGCAACCAACCTGTGGGTTGATAGCGAACAACGCTGGAAGTGCGTATGCAGGATTAATTTTGCCTTCACCAATCTGAGTACCTAGCAAGGTACCAACGATCTGAGCGATAACAGCGCCAGGTCCGAGCAATGGGCTCAAAACTGGAATTGCACAGACCACAGAAACGATCAAAAGACCGGTTAGTGAAGAAGCAGCACCTGAGATGCCGTTAGCAATAATCTCGCCAACACCGGTTGCAAGAATCAAACCAATGATGAAGGAGATGAATGCCATGAATGGAATGACGTTGCGGATGGTTGTATCCACAGCATCGCGACCAGCTTGGTAGAGAGTTCCTACAACACCGCCGACTGAACGGCCAATCGTTACGAGGAGCTTGTTTAGTGCTTCCATGTTATGCACTCACTTTCTTGGCCATCATGCGGGCAGTGATGTATTCGGTAACGATGCCACGGATGAAGATAACAACGAGGCCGACTAGCAAGTAGCGGACTGCGAGGTCACCAAGGCCGAAACCGAGGGTTGTAATGCCTGCCGCAATGCCAGCGTAGACGAATAGTTCGCCTGGGTTAGCGTGCGGGAAGATGCCCAAGATTGGGTGTACAAACGAAACCGATGAATCGTAAAAAGCTGGCTTGTAGCGTTCTGGTAAGAACCGACCAACTGTGTACGCCATTGGGTTTGTGAAGAAGAAAACGGCTAGGAATGGCAAAACCATGTAGCGAACTGGGTACCACTGGATACCTGGTTGCGCAGCTTTGACGCCTAGACCTTCAATCTTTTCTGGTCCGATCAAGCGGATCAGAGCGTTAACTGCAGTCAACAACACAACTAGGGTTGGCAAAATGCCACCCATTAGGCTGAGAAGAACTCCGCCACCTGTGTTGAAGACGCCAATGAACGTCTGAGCCCAACTTGCTAGGGTTTCAGTCATATTCAATCACCCCTCCATATTTGCTATAACAGTTACAGTATGTAACCGGCTGAACCACGTAAGCGAGGTGTCTCACGTGGCTTTCTTGCCCTTACGATGATTCTTCAACCTCTGACGGATCAGGTTTGGTTGAGTTCACCAAAGTCGAGGCAGCCATCTGGGCTGCTTTTCGAACTTTGTCCGGTACGCCGGGGATGTCACCATCGCCAGCGAGCCGGGTAAGGGAAAGTCCTATTAGTGCAGGCATGACCTTGGGACGCGCGAAAATTGTGAATCCAGTCATGGATCGCGCATCGACCACAGTGTCGCCTTTATGTGCCAGAGCTACGAATGCTCTTCCCCCGAAAAATCTTTTTCCACCAAGTCCAATCGCTGTCTTACCTTGCTCACGCAGAGGCCTCAGCGTTTCGTTGAACTTCATGGCTTGGTCGTAAGTGAAATAAAGTTGGAAAACCCATGCAACCGCAATGGCAATGAAGAAGACGGCAAGATTTGTCATGAAGCTTGAGCTCCTTCGATTGCGTCCACGTGACGGACGATGGCAAGTGCGGTTGAACTGCTAATGACTGCCTCGTTGATGAGACCGCCTTGGATTGCGCCAATCACAGCGGTTGCTTTCGCTGAACCAGCAGCTGCACCAATCACGAATGGAATTCGTCGTAGTTGTGCTAGACCGACTCCAATGATCCGGTCGTTCCAACCGTGATCAACTTCTTGGCCATCAATGTTGTAAAAACGAGCTGCGATGTCGCCAGCCATTTCGTGAAGCAGGCTGTTGTGGGTTGACTCTGGCAAACCTGCGCCGTGAAGTAATTCCATGGTGCTGGAAGAACGAGCCGAGCCGATACCAACAACCGCGATGTCTGCTTCAGCTGCGGTTTCTAGAACAGCCTGAACGGTTGGCTCTGCGATGAAGGCGTTGCGCACTTCGGCGCTGCTTACAACCGCAGGTGCAAGCACATTCTGGTAGGTGGCTGAAAGCTTGGTTGCCATTACTCGAATTAAGTCATCGCCCGAGGAGCTCGAGGACAGTGCAGTCATACCGCCAACCATAGGGACTAATTTGACTCCAGGCAGGTATTCCGGCTCCAGCGCGTTGACCATTGCCTGCAGGGTTGTACCCCAAGAAATCGCAACGGTAGCGTTTGGTTTCAGGCGTTCGCTCAGGGCCTCAGCTGCCAGCATTCCGACGGCAGCCGTCTCATCAATTCCATCGATGTTTCGGGCTACTCGGATGTGCTTGATTGGGAGGATTTCGAGCAGTCGGGCTTCGAGAATTGAATCCCGCATTGCGTGCTCAACAATCTTGATTTGGACGATTCCCTGGGACCGAGCATCGGTCAGCATTCGGGATACATTCGAGCGACTAACGCCAATTTCAGCGGCAATTTGGTCTTGTGATAGTTCTTCCTCGTAGTACATACGAGCGGCTTTGACGAGAAGAGCTCGATCTCTCGGGAGAGCCATCGTCACATCCGTTCACTAGTTGGGAAATCTGCCCATATGGTGCGCTTGGTCACACAAATAATGCAAGGACATTAGGTAAGAAGTCGGTCACAATTTGATAAAGGTGACCGACTTTTAACAAATTTTCCGATTATTTCTTGAGTTCAGAAACTAATCGGGCAGCGAGCAAAGCCACATCTGCTGGATCGCTGATTCGATGATCGGCGGCGATTGTGAATCGAAGTGTCGATTCGTTTGGTGAACTGAATGCAACCGCCAGACTTTGTGGACGAATCAGCAGACCGTTGGTTGCAACCAAACTTGAGGAACCAAGGTCCATGAAGCCAGTTGAGCTGACTGCTAAGTGCTCAAGAGCGATTTTGCCGATCGCTGCGTTTGCCAGGACGGTTTTGAGGGCTTCGGTGAAGTTTGCATCGACAACCGCAGGTACGGCGACAACTGGAGTCACTACACCGGTGGTCGCCATAACGCTGAGTGCAACCTTTACTTCAGTGAATGAAATCAGATTGCCGTCATTCCAGTTTGCGTGAAGTTCTGGGAAAGCGCGAAGCGCGTTTGCCCAAGCTCTCACGAGGTGAACCACGCGGTCTGTACCTGAGGCAGCTAGAGCTGCTGAATTGTTAGTCTCGAAGGTCATTGAGAAAGTGGGAATATCCGACGAGTTAGCCAAAGCTTTTGCGATTGCGCCGCGTGCCTTTAACCGGTTTGCAATTGTGCGGTCTGGGTTTGGTGCTGATGATTTCGCGGCTAGCACGTCGTCATGTTTGATGACGCCTTCAGCTCCACTGCCTGCAACGAAACGCAAGTCAACTTCATTTTCAGCCGCAACCGCGCGGGCTTTGGGAGTTGCCATGACAGTTTCGTTGACGATGGTTGGAGCGACAGGAACTGCAACTGGAACTACGACCGGCGCTGGAGCAACAGGTGTGGCTGCTACTTGCGGTGCAGTTTCGGCAACTGGTTCTGCTGCTGGAACGACTGCTGCTGGTGCATCAAAGATGCCAGCGAGAAGATCATCAGTTTTGGAATCAACCACAATCAGCGGCGTGCCAACTTCCATGACATCACCAATTTCACCGCGGAGTTCTAAGACCGTTCCGGAGGCGGTTGATTCAACTTCCATATCAATCTTGTCGGTTGCAACTTCGCAAACGACATCGCCTTCAGAAATAACATCGCCAACTTTGCAATGCCATGCCAGTAGCTCGCCTTCAGTCATGGTCATGGACATCTTTGGCATGACGATATTTACTTGTGGCATTTAAGGCTCCCGCATCAATTCAACAACTGCATCAACAATGTTTGGAACTTGTGGAACAACCGCACGCTCTAACTGTGGAGCATATGGAATAGGAATGTCTAGACCGCAGAGGCGTTTGATTGGGGCTTCAAGTGCGTACAAGCTCCGACTCTCAGCTAGGCGGGCAGAGACTTCAGCCATAAAACCAACATGCTTTGGTGCTTCTTGAACGAGCAGTACTCGACCAACAGCGCTGACAGCTTGTTCGATTGGTTCCATGTCGAGTGGTGAAAGTGTGCGCACATCAATCACGGTGATTTGGATGCCCTGTTCCGCTAAAATTTCTGCAGCTTCAAGAGAACGAGAAACCATGATGCCGGTTGCAACAACCACTGCATTTTTTCCTTCGCGCAGAACCGCAGATTTGCCGATCGGTGTACGAATGGCTGCTTCGGTAACTGGACCAGATGTTTTGTATAACAGTTTGTGTTCAAGCACCATCACGGGGTTTGGATCATCGATTGCCGAAAGTAAAAGTCCCTTTGCATCCTGTGCGGTTGCAGGCATGACAACTTTCAATCCTGGAACGTGCGCAAACCAAGCTTCCAAACTTTGCGAGTGTTGGGCAGCAGCACCAGTACCAGAACCTGTTGGTGCGCGTAGCACCATCGGCACACTCAATTCGCCACCGAGCATAAAGTGAATTTTTGCGGCTTGGTTAACGATTTGATCCATTGCTTGGGCAGTGAAATCCGAGAACTGAATCTCGACGATTGGGCGCATACCAACCAACGCTGCACCGACTGCTGCACCAACAATGCCAAGTTCGGAGATTGGGGTATCACGAATGCGTTCGGCGCCAAAGCGATGGTAGAGATCGCCCGAAACACCGAAGGCCCCACCGTAAACGCCAATATCTTCACCGAGCATGAAGACATTCGGGTCAGCTTCCATTGCCTGTCCGATTGCTTCTCGGATTGCTTCGGAGTAAGTGATGATGCGGTCGGTCATGAGTTCACCTGTCGAAATACAGAAGCCAAAAGTTCGGCTGGGTCAGAATCGGGAGCTTGGGTTGCTTCTTGAATTGCAACGCGAGTTTGATCGCGCATATCGTTTTGAATTTTTTCGATTTCTTCTCGATTCAAAACTCCTGCACTTTCCACCTTGTTCTCAAAAGCAACAATTGGATCGAGCGCTTTCCAATCATCAATCTCTTCTTTTGAACGGTAGAGGTTTTTGTCACTCTTGGAGTGGCCCTTCCAGCGGTACGTAATGTTTTCAACAAGTGTTGGGCCATCACCACGTCGGGCGCGGTCAACTGCTTCTTGAGCTGCCGCGTAAACAGCATCAACATCGTTGCCTTCAACTGTCACACCTGGAATGCCATACGCAACTGCGCGTTCAGCAATGTGATCAACCTTCATGCTTTTTTCGGTTGAGAAAGACATGCCGTACTTGTTGTTTTCGCAAACGAACACAACCGGCAAATTCCAAATGGCAGCAAGGTTGACCGCTTCGTGGAACGCGCCTTCGTTGGTTGCGCCATCACCAAAGAAACACATGACGACGTTGTCTTTGTTTTGCATTTTCTGTGCAAGTGCAGCTCCAGCAGCGATTGGGATGCCACCAGCAACAATGCCGTTTGCGCCGAGGTTTCCAGTTGCGGCATCTGCGATGTGCATACTTCCACCACGGCCTCGGCAGTAGCCAGTTTGTTTGGCGAGAAGTTCAGCCATCATTCGAGTTAGGTCAGCACCTTTACCGATGCAATGTCCATGACCTCGGTGAGTGCTAGTAATAAAGTCGGTATCGCGAAGTGCTGCACAAGCACCAATCGCGCTGGCTTCTTGGCCAATTGATAAGTGCATGGTTCCGTGCATCAAACCGCGCGCGAATAGTGAGTCGACTGCTTCTTCGAACAATCGCACAGCCCACATTCCAGCAAGCGCAGATCGTGCCGATTCAGGGGTTGAGCTGAGGGCTGTGCCACCTGAGGCTACGAGTTGGGGGATTCGGTTTGACATTTATGCTCCTGCACTTATGTGAGTGTCTTTTGTACATTTGTGATTGAGTGTGCCACATCACTGTAAAATTGTCGACGAGTACCCTTAGCAGGTGTTTTCGGCGGGTCGCCGCCCAGATTCTTAGGAGTAAAGATGGTCCAGTTCGAGGCAGTAGTCGCATCTTCAGTCGGGCTACATGCTCGTCCAGCTGCATTATTCGTTAAGAAAGTGGCTGCGAGTGGTCTAAAGGTTACCGTTGAACCGCTGGAAAATGGTGAACCCACAGGATCTGCAGATGGCAAAAGCATTTTGAGTGTTTTGGCTTTGGGTATCAAGAGTGGTCAGAATGTTCGCATCACAATAGAAGGCGACGACACTTCAGCCCTTGAAGCGGACCTCAAAGAAATCCTTGCGGATCCAGAAGCTTAAGAATTTGATATGCGGATAGGTAATGGTTTTGACGTACACGCGTACGCAGCTAACCGTCCGCTTTGGCTCGGATGTGTCGAGTGGCCCGGCGAACGTGGGCTCGATGGGCATTCGGACGCAGATGTGGTTGCACATGCTGTTTGCGATGCACTTCTGTCGGCTGCTGGTGCAGGCGACCTTGGCTCAAACTTCGGGACCGATAAGCCTGAGTTTCAAAACGCAGCGGGTGAAGTTTTTTTAAGTGCGGTCTATCAGATTGTAAAAACCAGGGGCTTTGAGATTGAAAACATTTCAGTTCAGGTGATTGCGAATGCGCCAAAGATTTCACTTCGCCGTTCAGAGATGGAAGCTGCGGTTTCCAAGCCCCTAGGTGGAGCAGTCGTTAGCATTTCTGGCACAACCACCGATGGCCTTGGTTTCACTGGGCGCGGTGAAGGCATCGCGGCTATCGCGACATGTCTTTTGCGGACAGTTTAAAAGTTAGGCTGACCTCGTGACTCTTCATTTATATGACACCGCAAAGCGCTCAGCGCGCGAGTTCAAATCGTTGAAGCCAAAACAGGTTTCGATGTATTTGTGTGGTGCCACTGTGCAGAGCAATCCGCACGTCGGACATTTGCGCTCGGGTCTAGTTTTTGATGTGCTAACTCGATGGCTTGAACATTCCGGCTACGAAGTAACACTCTGCCGGAACGTCACAGATATCGACGACAAAATCATTCAAAAGGCAGTTGTTGAGGGACGACCTTGGTGGGCTGTTGCGCAACATTATGAACGCGCTTTTTCAGAGGCATACGGTCTTCTCGGGTGCATTCCGCCAACAATCGAACCGCGTGCCACTGGCCATGTGCCACAGATGATTGAACTTATGCAACGTTTGATTGATCTAGGCCATGCGTACGCAGCTGATGGCGATGTCTATTTTGATGTTCGCTCATATGCGAAATACGGTGAACTTTCGAACCAGCGTCCAGATGACATGCTTTCAGCAGACGACAGCGAGTCAAACTCACGCAAGAAAGATCCACGAGATTTTGCGCTTTGGAAAGCCGCTAAAGCTGGCGAGCCTTCATGGCCAACTCCGTGGGGCTCAGGTCGACCAGGTTGGCATTTGGAATGTTCGGCAATGGCGTTCGCGTATCTAGGCGAAGCATTTGATATTCATGGTGGTGGGCTGGATTTAGTTTTCCCACATCATGAAAACGAAATCGCGCAATCAAAAGCTGCTGGTTATGACTTCGCAAATTTTTGGCTCCACAATGCTTGGGTCACAACCGCTGGCGAAAAGATGAGCAAGTCTTTGGGTAACTCGCTCGTGGTCTTCGATGTTGTGCAGCGAGTACGCCCTGTTGAACTTCGCTGGTACTTAGTTTCGGCGCACTATCGCAGCAACCTTGAGTTTTCGGATGCGTCCATGCAGGAAGCCGCGTTGGCGTATCGGCGTATTGAGGGTTTTCTAGCACGTGCGGTTGAAAGAGTTGGCATTGCAGATTTGGCTAACGTCGATGTTGACGCTGCGTTTCAGTCTGCAATGAACGATGACCTTGGAGTTCCAGCAGCGTTGGCTGTAATTCATGAACTTGTGACTGAAGGCAACACTTTGTTAGCTCAAGGTGCGAAAGCCGATTTGAATAAGTTAACGACGACCACAAATCGAGTGCGGAAAATGCTCGACATTTTGGGACTCGATCCGTATGCGAAAAATTGGATTGCCCAAAAAGGTTCGGACGATGAACTCTGGCATAACGTGGTTGATGCATTAGTAAAAGCAAAAATTGCTGAACGTCAACAAGCACGCGAGCACAAAGATTTTGCAAAAGCAGATGAGATTAGAGACTTGCTGATTGCCGCTGGCATCGCAATTGAAGACACTCCTGAAGGTGCACGTTGGAGTATCGCAACTGAAGGAGATAACAACTAATGGCAGGCAATTCGCAAAGACGTGGAGCGATTCGCAATCAAGAATCGAAAAAAGGCAGCTCAGCTGGATCTGGTGGCAAACGCCGCCGCGGACTTGAAGGTAAAGGCCCAACACCAAAAGCTGAAGAGCGCAAGAATCACAAAGCATTCAAGGGCGCAAAGCCAAGTAGTCGAACCAGTGGCTCGACTCGCACCACTACAGGTGGCCGCAGTGTGCAGCCGCGGGATCGCAAAGCCGCTAACGACATCGTGGTTGGTCGCAACCCAGTAGTAGAAGCACTGCGCGCAGAAGTACCAGCCACAGTTTTGTATGTTGCAACCGGAGTTGAAGTCGACGAGCGAGTGCGCGAGGCATTCGACCTTGCGCGTGCGCAGGGGTTGAACATCCTTGAAGTTGGTAAGCATCAGATCGAGCGCTTAACAGGCGACATCTTGCATCAGGGGATTGCGCTTTCGGTAAAGCCGTATGTGTATCCAGATGCTGCTGAATTCATTGGCAAGGTTGAGTTGGTGGTTGCGCTTGATGGTGTGACTGATCCGCGCAATCTCGGTGCGGTTGTGCGTTCGGCCGCTGCGTTTGGTGCAGGTGCAGTCATTTTGCCTGAGCGTCGTAGCACTGGAATGACAGCTGTTGCTTGGCGCACTTCTGCTGGTGCAGCTGCACGAGTGCCGGTTGCGCGAGCAACCAACCTCACGCGAGTGCTTGAGCAGTATCAGCGAGCTGGTTACTTTGTTATTGGCCTCGATGCGGGTGGCGATGCAACCATCGTTGAAGCTGCAGCAAAGTTTGCAACCGACAAAGTGTTGTTGGTCATCGGCAGCGAAGGTAAAGGCTTGTCTCGACTGGTTGCAGATACGTGTGATGTGATTGCGGGAATTCCAATGACTGCTGATACTGAATCGCTGAATGCGTCGGTCGCAGCGGGTATTGCACTGTTTGCGATTTCAAGTTCGCGTTAATCCTCGTCAACAATCGCTGGCATTTCGGCAGTCTCGATATAAACCGGAACTTCTTGGGTGTCATCGGCGTTTGCCTGGTTCAGAATTACAGTCTTTTCATCTGGCTTCTGGGCGAGCACATCTCGTACGTATGACTGCACAGCTGCTTCGAGTGGCACTTCGTAACCCTGCTGCTCTGACATAAACCAGCGATGTTCGAGCACTTCATGAAAAACCTCAGCTTGTTCAAGTTTGCGGCGAAGTTCACGCGGTACTGCCATCACAACTGCTTCAAACACATGTGTGACCCAACGATGCGCAACAACTTCCTCTTCATCGTGTGGTGCAACCGTCGCACGAAACCCATCAAGGTCGTTGAGCAAACGTCGGGCCTGATTTTCTTCGACATCCAAACCGGTTAAGCGAATCAAACGGCGAGCGTGGTGTCCAGCGTCCACAACCTTCGCTTGCACAGTCACGAGTTGTTTGTTTGGTTCGACAGTTTGCATATCAATTTCGGAAACGTCAAAACCCATTGAGTTGAGTCGACGAATATGCGAATCAAGTGGTCGGCGATCTCCGTTGATGATTGTGACTGGTGTGTTGAGAAGTGACCAGAGTCGCTCGTAACGGGCACGCAAACTTTGTCCAACCGGAACCGGATCAACAGTCTCAGGTAATCGACCGCCAGCTTGTAGGTCGAGCATTTCACCGGTGACGTTTAAAACTGCAGTGTCGATGTCATAAGTGCGTTGGCCGTCTGAAAGCTTCGAGTGTAAATCGCCAGTTTCAGCATCTACCAAGTAGGCCGCGAACGCACCAGCATCACGTCGGAAAAGTGTGTTGGATAGTGAACAGTCATTCCAGGAGAAGCCGATTGAGTGCAAGCGCACAAACAACAAAGTCAAAGCATCAAGTAATCGGATTGCTGTGTCTGGACGCGGAGTTGATGAAAACACAGCTCGGTACGGGAGTGAAAACTCAAGATGTTTGGTGACTAGAGCTGCTGGTAAGGCTTCACCGTTGCGGTCGATTCGACCAGAGACCACAGCGCCCGGCTCCACACAAGGGATTCCAAAATCACCAAGTTTTACGAGCAGTTCATATTCACGTCGAGCGAAATATTCTTCAATCTCTTTAATGGCATAAACCACACCGCCCACTCGTACGAAGCGAACGATGTGTCGGGAGATACCACGCGGCAGTGCCACGATTAATTCTTCGGGCCACTCTTCAAGGTGAGTGTCCCAGGGGAAAAATAAAAGATCGGGATCAGCAAGCACTCCAGAAACTGCGAGTGTCACTGATCCCGACCTTTAATTAATTACTTGCCAAGACGCAGAGTTGACTCTGGGTCGAAGACGTGAATGTGGTTGTCGTTCACTGCAACATGGATGGTGTCGCCAACTTTTGGTGGGCGGCGGCCATCGGTCCGAACAACAACTTTCTGACTTCCCTGAATGGTCTCAACATATCCATGCACGTATGCATCTACGCCGAGAACTTCAACGAATTCAACCGCTACTGCCATGCCTTCGCCAACCACGAGATCTTCGGGGCGGAAGCCAACCCGAACTTCTTTTAGGTTCTTTGACTTGGCATCAGCTAGAACATCAGCTGGGATGCTAAGAGTTGCGCCACCGACGATTACGCCGTTGTCAGCAATTGAGCCTGATACCAGGTTCATAGCTGGTGAGCCGATGAAGCCCGCAACGAAGATGTTGTTTGGGTGATCGTAAAGATTTTGTGGGGTATCGATCTGCTGAAGTTCGCCGTCCTTAAGAACAACAACTCGGTCACCCATTGTCATTGCTTCAGTCTGGTCGTGGGTCACGTAAACAGTGGTGACACCGAGACGACGCTGAAGTGATGCAATCTGGGTACGAGTCTGCACGCGAAGTTTCGCATCCAAGTTCGAAAGTGGTTCGTCCATCAAAAAGACCTGCGGTTCACGCACGATGGCGCGACCCATTGCAACACGTTGACGCTGACCACCGGACAAAGCCTTTGGCTTGCGATCTAGGTATTCGCTCAAGTCAAGAAGCTTTGCAGCATCCTCAACCCGCTGGCGGATTTCCTCTTTTGGAGTTCCAGCAATCTTCAACGCAAATCCCATGTTGTCTGCAACAGACATATGTGGGTAAAGCGCGTAGTTCTGGAACACCATTGCGATGTCGCGATCTTTTGGTGCGAGGTTGGTTACATCGCGGTCGCCAATGAAGATCTGACCAGAATCAACTGGTTCAAGTCCTGCAAGCATTCGCAAAGAGGTTGACTTACCGCAACCGGATGGACCGACGAGAACGAGAAATTCTCCGTCAGCGATTTCAATGTTTAGTCTGTCTACCGAAGGCTTGTCGTTGCCTGGGTATGTGCGGGTAGCTTCCCGAAAGGCCACTGTGGCCATGATGATTCCTTCCACTGGCAGGTACGTGCCAGACGATCCGTTGTAGATGGTGATGGGCCGAATGCCCGTATTTAGTTTTGCTGCCGAAGCAGTAGCCGAATAGTAGTTGGGGGAGAGTTGCTATGGGAAACGGTTTTTGTCCGTATTTGATAACGACTTATGCATAAAAATAAAGGGGAGAGTGCAACTTGCACTCTCCCCTTTTGGGGTAGTTATTAGCCTTCTACTGGCGCCGGTACCGAGATAACAACCCGACGGTTGTCTGACTTGAGCTTGTAGGTCTTGTCTCTGATAAGGCGAGGAGCGGCAGTGCCGGTTGTATTTAACGTAATTTCATACTCGGCACGGGCGAATTTGCGCAGCAGCACTTTCTTTACCATCTCAGCACGATTGAGTGCGAGTGCTGCGAAATCTGGTGCTTTCGGGCTTTTGCGAGTGATTGGTGTAAAGCCGTCGAGGTTAAGTGTTGTTACTTCCGCCTCGATGACAGCTGCCACTAACGCCTTGAGTTTGTTGCGAGAGTTCTTTTTTAGCCACTTCGAGTTTCCCTTGAAGTAAACAGTCGAGATTGTGCCTTCAAGGGGGTCAACTGGATCTTCTGGGTCAACTGGATCTTCGGAACCTAAAGCAATGAAAATTAGATTCCCTGCATACGAGAGAACTGAGAAATTGCTCCCAATTCCATACGTAAGTGTGCCTGAGTTTGCGGTTGGCATGATGGTGCCAATAACCCATCCAGTTTCACCGCCTGCGGTAACTGTGCCGTACCAGTTCAACGCGAACGGAGCTGTCATTGTGAAACCTGCGCCGTAGGAGGTTTGGTTCCAGTGAAGACCGTTTCCATTTCCACCCTGAACGATCCAATCGACACAGTTCTCTGCGAACGAAAGTTTCAATTCTGTAGCGGTTTCTGGAACGTTAATACGACGGGTCTCGCGCGAAGCAGTTTGGGCACAGTCCACTGTGTATTCGTGTGGAGTGGACTCTGCGTGAGCGGCCGTGCTCATTCCGGTTGCGGTGAGGGCGCTGATTACAAGTGAAACCAAGAAGTTGATTGACGATTTTTTCATGGGGGAATTCTAAATGGCGGTTGTATTTTTTACGCACAAGATGCTGGGTTTCAACATTTGAACTGGTTATGTCAAGCTCTAGCGGCAGAATGCGCTCGTGAACCGAGCACTTGATATTGGCCGTACAGCGCTTTATGCCGCGGAGGGCCAACTTTGCCGGATTCTCGATAGGTACCCATCGGGTGAATCGCTTGAGCTTTTTGGATCAAAGGTCGTTTTGCCAAAAGAGCAAAAGTTTTCCAACCTGGAACAAGTCGCCAGTTATGTCGCCACACTTTTGCAAAATGAACATGTGCAGAAAGAGTTTGGCGTATTCGCTGGCCCGCAGTTTAGAGAGCGGCGTGGACAGGCCAAGGCGGAATACGAATTTGAAACCACCACAATCGCTCTGCCACTGGAGAACGTTTGGGCTCTGCGAGAAATAGTTATTTTGCATGAGGTTGCGCATTACTTAGTTCACCATATTCACCCTTTGGCACAATCGCATGGGCCAGAATTCGCACGCACTCATCTACGGCTTTTGGAAATAAATTTGGGCCCAGAAGTAGCCTGGCTTTTAGGGATCGCGTACACCGATGCGGGGGTTCAACACTGATGGCGCTGATTGACAAAATTGCTGGCCTGCTAGCGATGGCTGAGCGCACGGATAACGAACATGAAGCCGAGGCTTTCCTGCAAAAAGCCCAAGGGCTGGCCACTAACAACAGCATTGATCTGGCACTTGCGCGTGCAGCGACTGCCAAAGCAGAAATGCGAGAAAAGCCGACCACTAAAACTGTGGTTGTTGGGGAAGTGCGACAACACGCTAACCGACAACTAATTGAACTGATGTTAGCGATTGCGCGAGTTAACGATCTTGAAATGGATGTTGCACATAACTCGACATATGTAATTCTCTATGGGATGCCGAGTGATATTGAAGTAACTGAAGCAATGTTCAACAGCATCGCTGTGCAGATGATTACAGCCGCAACCCATTGGCTGAGAAGTGATGACTGGCGAGGGGAAACTTTTAAGCAGGCGTACCACGATGGTCGTGGACGAAGTTGGGTTGAGTCGCGGCCAGTGAATGCGCGGATGGCCAAGGCATCTTTTAATTCGAGTTTTACAGCTCGTATCGCTGAACGTTTAACAGCCACTCGCAAAGATGTGGTGAATGCGCGCACAGCCAGCAAAGAGGAAAAGCATGCGCTGGTTTCACTCGAGGTTGTACTGCTCGATAAAGCCAAAGAAGTGAAGGCCTTTCACAAAACCGAATCAAAAGCCCGTGGCTCCTGGTCTGGATACAGTGGTCGAAGAGGGGCCAGTGGCCGTGGTGCATCGGCGGGTAAAACTGCTGCCGACCGAGCACGCATCACGAATCAGGCCGAACTTTCCTAGATGCCAAGCAATCCGTTTGATTCGACGAATTTGAATAATGAGTAAACACCAAAGACAGAAATTATGAGAATCTGACTCAATGTTGCCGATTTGATTTTGAAGTTAAGAGCTTTTCTATACATCGAACTTACGACGGCTGGACTTATCGCCCAACTGACAGCTATTGCAACCAAAACGAATCCATACATATTCAGATTAGCTGCAACTATCAAGTTGCCTTGAAGGATTTCACCAACTGATCGTGTGGTTCCGCAGAATGGGCAAAACAAACCGGTGCTAATCCGAAACAGACACATGGTTGGACCGTTGCTGAATCCGCTTGTTTGAAAACTCAGAAATGAAGCCGTCGCTACGCCCAAAACAAAAACTGGGATTCGCTTTCTTGCTTCCAAGAAAAGTAGCGAATCCCAGTTCATGTCTTAAAAAGCGAGTAGTGAGGCCATGGAGAGAAAGACCTGACCTATGACACTCAAAGCGACTAGCGCGACTGTGACGATGATGGCCATTGTTTTGTTCTTCTCATAACCTTCAAGAGTTCGCCCTTGAGGGTCCTTTACTTGGCCAGCCAAGATGAGAATCAAATCAATCAATGCCCAGATGCCACAACCGCCGAGGGTGAATAGCTTGCCGAGCCCTAAACCGGTGTAACCCAAGTAAAAGCGGTCGACGCCGAAGACTCCTAGAAAGTAAGAAAGCAACCAGGCAGCCACGAATGACTTGCCAGACTCGCTTTTATCGAATTCAGCAGGTGGTGGACTTGGTACGTATTCACTCATTATTTCTCCTAATCAAATATCTTGCTACAAACTTACTCGCTCAAGGTTGAT
>JBIKSQ010000113.1:0-4643 GCA_044348555.1 Candidatus Nanopelagicales bacterium
TGCGATACCCCGAAACGATCTGCATCCATCACCAACATGATTGATGCATTTGGCACATCGACACCGACTTCAACCACCGTTGTCGCAACTAAAACATCAATCTCACCAACCGCAAACGCCGTCATTGTGAGGTCTTTGTCTGCAGCTGACATTTGCCCATGGAGTTTTCCGACTCGCAAACCAAAAAGTGGGCCTGCTACAACGTGTTCATAAAGTTCCTCGACCGAAGCTGGAATCCGATTACCCTCTTCGAAAATGTCAGCATCATCTTCAACAGCGGTTGGCGAAATTTTTGGACAGACGATGTAGGCCTGATGACCCTTGGCCACCTCTTCTCGAATTCGTTCAAACGCGCGCGCAAGATACGAAGGCTTTTCCAAAGCTGGAACTAGATGCGAAGAAATTGGTGACCGACCCGCTGGCAACTCTCGTAGAGTCGAAACATCAAGATCTCCAAACACAGTCATTGCAACAGTTCGCGGAATTGGAGTGGCTGTCATTACCAGTACATGCGGACGAGTATCGGCGATTGCCTTTGCGGTTAATGCGGCTCGCTGCTCCACTCCAAATCGATGTTGCTCATCAATCACAACCAGCCCTAAGTCAGCAAACTGAACTCGTTCGGAGAGCAGCGCGTGAGTTCCAATCACAATGCCAGCAATGCCCGAAGCCGCATCTAGTAATGCTTGCTTTCGAGTCGCTGTGTTCTGAGAGCCAGTTAGCAAAGCAACCTGGGTGTTCGGCCGACTCGAATCGAGCAAGCCAGTTTCGCTAACAAGATCCCCTAGCATTTTTCGAATTGATTTAAAGTGTTGAGCTGCCAGGACTTCGGTTGGCGCTAACAAAGCGGCCTGCCCGCCACCGTCAACCACTGCCAACATCGCACGTAGCGCACAAATTGTTTTGCCACTACCTACTTCACCTTGAAGAAGCCGATGCATTGGGTGAGTTTGGGCAACATCCGAAATTAATTCAGCTGAAACTTCTAACTGGCCATTTGTAAGTTGAAACGGAAGATTCGCATCAAACTCTGCTAACAAGCCATCTGATTTCGGGAGTCGCGGAATTGCCCGACTGCTGGAAAGTTCCATTCGACTTTGGGCAAGAACTGTTTGATAAACAAAAGCTTCTTCAAATGCAAAACGTTCCCGCGAAATTTTGAATTCATCCAATGTCGCAGGTTGATGAATCATTCGAAATGCCTCAGCAAGCGATGGGAACGAATCTGAAAACTCCTCCGATAAACCATCCTGAACTAGTGGATCTAACCCCTCGAGAATCAAATCCACTGCCCGTTCAATCGCCCAACTGCTCACCGAGCCCGTTGCTGGGTAAACCGGAATGAAAGCTCGGGCAAACGCAGCAATCGATTCTGGATCAGGTTCAGTATCTGAAGGGATGAGCACATAGGTAGGGCTTGCCAACTGACGCATGTTGCGGAACACCGTCACTTTTCCACTGAACAAACCTCGCCGACCTGGAACCAAAGTCTGGGCGCGCCAATCTTGATTAAAAAAAGTTAACTTGATTGAAGTTAATCCATCGGTGACCATTACTTCAAGAATGTTGCCGCCGCGATTTCGCATTGGTCTACGCGTTACTGAAGCGACATCAGCCATGACTGTCACGTGTTCATCTTCTTTGAGCAGATTCAAATCAGTGAGTTCACCACGGGTGGCATACCGCCTTGGAAAATGTCGAAGTAACTCGCCGACTGTTTCGTAACCGAAAGCTTTCTCAAGCGCATTTGCTGAACGGGCACCAAGCACTTCACGCAGTTTCGTTTCAAGTCCGTGCATTACTCCACCCCAATTATGAAGTGCCAAATTTTTTGATTGCCTGGAATTTGCTGAATTTCGGCATCTGGGTTGGTTTTCTGTAACCAATTAATCAAATTTTCTCTGTCGCTAACCGAAGCAGCTTCACCGGCCAGCACCGTGATTAGTTCGGCATTTTCAAAGTGTGACTCCAGTTGCGCTAAACCCGAATCAAAATCTTCAGACGAATCAAAAATCTGATTGTCGACCAACCAAAGCCAGTCAAACTGCTTAACTGAACCCACCGAAGTGTTGGCATCACGTACCGCTTGAGTCACGGCGATCGTCTTCACACTTTCTGCTGCAGTCGTCATCTCAGAAATCAGTTCTGGCAACGCACTGCTTGAATCAAAAACTGAGAAGGCTGCAAGTGTCTGGGGCAGAGACTGTGTTGGTATCACGAAAGCTGCGATGTCCAAGTGTTTCAACTCAGCGGCTGCGAGATTGGCGACCACAATCGAATCTGCATCTGATGGCAACAACAAAATCTCTGGAGCGTTTGCTTTCAGTCCGGCGGCTACAAAATCTTGCACACTCGGACGATGGTTTGGTTCGGCCGCGACAACTTGTACTGCTTGCTCAGCCAGAAACTGCACTAGCGAATGGCCGAACGCCTGGGCAACAACCTTGCGAGATTGCTTTTGGGAATCCAATAGCTCAATCTGCACGTCAGTAACTTGGAAGCTTTCGCCGAGCTCATTTAACAATTCTTGGGGGTTGTCTAGATGCACATGTACTTGCGACTCGGTTGGCCCACGTGTGATGACAATCGACTTACCATCTACTTCAACTACGGCTGAGACTGAATCAACATCGGTGGTTGGAGTTAAAAACATCAACTCAAACTTTGCATCAGCTAAGCAACCATGCACGACGGGTACTTCATCTGGAACAAATCCGACTGCTGGTGAATTCAACTCATGACCGGCCCATGCAGCCGCCATTGCATCAAGCAGCAGCACGACTCCGCGACCACCTGCATCCACAACTCCTGCAGCTTTCAATGCAGGCAACAAATCTGGTGTGGTTGCGAGGGAAACTCGGGCGGCTTGGGCGATTGCATCCGGACGAATCGCACCAGATGCAGCAGCGGCATCAAGCACCGTGAGAGCAGTTCCCTCAACTGGTTTGAGAACTGAAGTTCGGGCTGCCTTCGCACCAGCTACCAACATGTCTGCCAGCAACAGCCGATCATTTCCGACCGCAGCAACCGAAATTGCCTGCAGCACACTCGCCAGCATCACTCCACTGTTACCGCGGGCACCAAGCAGCGCGCCACGAGCTAAAGCTGCCAGGGCATCTTGTACATCGTCGGCTTTACCAGTTCTTTGCAATTCGCTGGTTGCTGCTGCTTGGAAAGTTAAGTAGAGGTTCGTACCAGTGTCCCCATCGGGAACCGGAAACACATTCAGGGCATTCAATTCAGCCCGATGCAACTTCAGCAGCTGAACGCTCATGGCAGCCCAACGTCGGACTAACTCCGCGTTAAAACTATCGGCCATGACTCACCTTTCTCAGGGCTGAGGCTAATAAAAAACCGCCGCGCCCGTGAGGACGCGGCGGTGAAAAGATTGTTTAGGAAACGCGAGTGACCTTGCCAGCCTTGATGCAAGCAACACAAACGTTAACTCGCTTTGGGGATCCACCTACGAGTGCTCGCACTCGCTGAATGTTTGGATTCCAACGACGCTTGGTGCGTACGTGTGAGTGAGAAATGGCATGTCCGAAAGATGGGCTCTTGCCGCATACATCGCAATTGCTAGCCACGGTAGTTCTCCTTGAGATTCTAAAAGCATTTCGTTATCGAAACGCGACGCCGTAGGTTAGCCGATAACAGGGATTTGCCCAAAACAGCCCCCTAAAGAGGCTTTCTGAGCAGATTGACCGCTTATGGGTTAGCTGGTCCGAAAATGGTCATGCCCTGGCTTTAGATTCGAAATCTCCCCATCCACCCGAACTTCACCTGAACCTGCGACTACCTCGCCGATTTTGGTGAATCCTGCAGGCAACCTGCGCCCAGCTGCAAAAGTTGCCGCAAAAACATGGTCCTCTCCGCCCGTTAGAACCCAAACCAATGGGTCAATTCCTAGATTTCTACCCAGTTTCTTTAAAAACACCGCTGGGACCAATTTCGCGCTGGAAAGCTCAATGTTTACCTCGCTGGCCTTGGCGATATGTCCCAGGTCTGCAAGTAGGCCATCGCTCACATCAATCATCGATGTGGCACCAGCCTTTGCGGCTCGCCAGGCTGCCTCGTAGTCCGGCGTCGGCGCTCTAAACCTATCTACGGCCTCACGTGGGCCGAGTTGGCCCCGAACTAGGCAGGACAAACCAGCCGCAGCCCATCCCAGCTCTCCCGAGATCGCCACCTGATCGCCAACCTGGGCTGCATAACGAGTGACAACCGTTTGATTCCGCCGCTGACCTATCGCAGTTATCGCAACCACGATTTGCGCTGACCGGCTGATGTCCCCGCCGACGACTGTTGCTTTTGCTCGCGCGCATTCCGTAGCAATACCCGCTGTGAGTTGTTCGACCCAGTTCACCGGAGTGTCTGCGGGCAAACCAAGTGAGACCGTCAACGCAACCGGGTATGCACCCATTGCGCAGATATCAGCCAAGTTTGCCGCTGCAATTTTGACTCCAATTTCACTGCCCTGACTCCAGTCCAACCGAAAGTGGACTCCCTCAATTGCAATGTCGCTTGAAATCACTACATCTGCATCTGGCATGGAAACAACAGCAGCATCATCGCCACTACCTAGTAGCACATGTTTACTTGCGGGAAATTTATTCTTTAACTTTTCGATTAATTCAAATTCTCCA
>JBIKSQ010000007.1:0-17752 GCA_044348555.1 Candidatus Nanopelagicales bacterium
CGCAAGACCTGACCTTGGCAAAACCAAGGCAGCAAACCCATTTGGGAGCGCAATCGAAATGCCCGTTGGAATGAGCACCCGCTCACCAACTTTAATCACCGTATCAATCCGCGAGTAAAGATCAACTGCTGCATCACCTGGGTTTGCAATTTTGGGCAGCGGCAGCGAATCATCAAGCTGCTGGATTAAAACATCTATGAGCACATCAATACTCTAGTCAAGAATTCTTTAAGCGTTCGGCTTACGCAAAGCAGTTTGCAACTTTTCGGCTGATTTTGAGGCAATCACCCATTGTCGGTAGGGATCAGTTGCGTCTAAGTTTTCCACCACAACGCCACCGTATTTTTGACCCAACAGCGAAAGCATTTCAGTTCCAGTTGCACCGGTCCGAATTCGGCTTAGAAAGTCGGATGCGTTGAAAACTTGAACTTGGCCGACATACTCAATCGGCAGCTTTAGTTTTCCGACAGATAAGAACTCATCCGAAACTTGGATATTCGATTGACCTCGCCACCAGAGAAACACCACTGGAACTGAGGTTACAAGTCCAACAACATAGCCAATCCATGGATATAGAACTGATCCATAAGCCACACCTAGTGAATAAGTCATGACCAGCCCGAGCACCAGCATCCATAATGGCTGCAGGCGCCGCTCGAAGTACATGTTAAGCGCATTCCTTACAAATGAAATCTTCGCCCACTTGCTTTGCCAGCATGGCCCTTTGATGTACGAGGAAACACTTGCTGCAGGAAAATTCGTCACGCTGTTTTGGTAGAACTCGAACCGTTAGATTTTCATCTGACAAATCGGCGCCCGGAAGCTCCATAGTCTCAGCAAGTTCGGCCTCGTCAATGTCAATCTGGGCATTAACTTTGTCGGCCCGCCGCGCTTTTAGTTCCTCGAGGGACTCCTCGGCAAGCTCTTCATCTGTCTTCCTGGGGGCATCGTAATCAGTTGCCACTTTGCTTCCTTCCTTCCAGATTCGGTGATTATTAGAGGGTCTAACAGGGTAAGTGTGCGCATTGTGCCTTATGAATGTGACTATTGCGCTCCACCCCTGTCTAAGGTTGACCTATGGCTATCTACGCACTGGGTGAACTTGTCCCCCAAATCGACCCAACCGCCTTTATCCACCCAGATGCCGTAATCATCGGTGATGTCGTGATTGGGGCTAAGTCTTCTGTCTGGCCCTGCGCAGTTCTACGCGGCGACACGGGAAGAATTTTGGTTGGCGGGTCAACCTCGATTCAGGATGGCGCTGTGATTCATTGCACACATGAAGCCCACACCACAATCGGAGATCGGGTGACGATTGGGCACAACGTCCACATTGAAGGTGCAACTGTTGAGAGCGACACATTGATTGGCTCGGGTGCAGTGCTGTTGCATCATGTAATCATTCGCAGCCGAGCGCTGGTTGCTGCTGGAGCGGTTGTAAAGGAACGCACTGAGGTTCCAAGCAACGCGTTGGCAGTCGGCGTTCCAGCAAAAATCAAATTAGACGCTGTAGTTGATGGCGCATTTGATTGGAACGTAAACACGTACTTGAACAATGTTGAAATCTACTCGCGCGATTTGCGCCGGCTAGATTAAAGAGTTACTTGCTTAGTCGCCCTGGTCTGCTTTCAGCGACTCTAGAAGTTCGGTCATCTCTTTATGCAGCTTGGGCGGTGCTGCCACAACCATTGCTGGACCAGCTGCCTCACCTTTCAATCCAGATACCTGTAGTCCACACTCTCGAGCAACCACTGCAGCAGCTGCGTAATCCCACGGGTTTGCACCTCGTTCGAAATAACCATTGACCATTCCGGTGGCAGCCATACAAATATCAATCGCTGCCGAACCCTTGCGTCGAATGTCGCGAATTTTTGGCAACACTTCAGCAATCACCCGCGCTTGATTCACTCGACGAGATGCCTTGTACCCAAATCCAGTTGCGAACAATGAATGCGATAGCGGAACATCGTCCACAATTTGCGGAAGTCGCACCTCGCCATTTGCATCTACTCGGAATGCACCTGCGCCGCGAACTGCAAAATACTCGTGTCCAACCAGCGGCGCATAAACAACGCCAATGAATTCACCGGCAGCATCTTCAATTCCAATTGAAACAGCCCACTGCGGCGAGCCATAAAGATAATTAATAGTTCCATCTAGAGGGTCAATTACCCATTTATAACCAGAACTACCTTGGATGCTAGTTCCCTCCTCACCAACAATTCCATCATCGGGACGGTGGGATTGGATTGCCTGCATTATTGCTTTCTCAGATGCCAAATCCCGCTCAGTCACAACATCAGTGGGCGAGGTTTTTGTGTCACTCTGGACTAAAGTTTTACGAGCCGGATCGGGCCGGCCACTTAGCAACTCAGCTGCACCGATTCGCGCAATCTCGCGGGCGAGGTTTAGTAGTTGCTGCGCCTCTTCGTTCACTTTTTCTCCGAATCCGAAAATGTTCTCCTTAATCTACCCTGACAAAGCTCACAAAAGATTCCGTACTGCGCCTAGCGAGTCACTCACTCAAAGTCGACAATTCGTGACAAGATAGGAAAGAAGGAGTTAACCGTGTCGGAACTTGAATTTGTTGCCTTTTCAGATGATGGAAAAATGATTATCTTGCAAACGGGCGAGGGTAACTGGGTTGAAGTCCCAATCACCGAGCCCAAGGCTTCCTACGCAGCGCCTGATGAACTCGCATCGGATGTCGAGCTCTCCCCCCGCGAAATTCAGTCCCGAATTCGAGCCGGTGTTAATCCTGCCGAGTTAGCTGCAACCACAGGAAACTCACTTGAACGCATCATGTCTTTTGCGCCGCCAATCTTGCTAGAGCGATCACATGTTGCTTCTAAAGCAACCAAGACAGTTGTTCGCCGTTCCAATGGATCTGGCACGCTGGGTGAAATTGTTCGAGCAAAGCTGGAAAGCGCTGGAGTTCAAGACGAAGCAATTAGCTGGGATTCCTACCGAAGAGATGATGGCCGCTGGAGTGTGACTGTTTCTTTCCCTTCTGACCATGGCCCACGTATGGCAGCCTGGTTGTTTGATGTCCGAAACAACGCCCTCGTCGCAGCAGATGAAGATGCTCGCTGGCTCACGGGTGATCAAAACCGAAGCAGTGACGAAAGTGTCTCCCAAAACACCAAACCGACAGAAACCGTTGAGTTTTTAGCACCTGTCACATCTATTAATGAGATGCGAGAGACATCAAAGAGTGAATTGATATTCGATGAAGTAGAAACGGTTGAGCGGCCCACAACAGAAATCTCTCAGATTCCCGTTGATGTTGCAGAAGATTCTCCAACTGAAAATACAGTTGACACTCAAGTTTCCACTGAATTTCTAGATCCGGTTATCGCTGAGTTAACTTCAACAACACCTCAAACTTTGGGTGATAGTGATTCTGCTGATTTTGATGGCGCTGAAAGCCAAAGCGAATCACCCAAGAAAGATGATTCCGAATCAAACAGTGATGTTCGCCCGCCAAAAATTCCAAGCTGGGATGAAATCTTGTTTGGACCTACGTCCGAAAACGATTAGTCACCAAACGGCAGCGGAATATCGCTAGCAAAGTAATCCCGCGAACGTCGGGAAGTAACTTTTCGCATGTGGTGTCGACGGCAGAGCACCTCATACGCGACAACATCATCACCAACATCGCCTACAACGACCTGTTCCCCTTGCGTGACCATTACGCCATTCACAATCCGCGCTTGATGCGTTGCGCGATTGCCACACCAGCAGAGCGCTTCTACTTGCAACACATTCACTCGATCGGCTAACTCGACCATCCTGGCACTTCCAGGAAACAACATGGTCCGAAAATCAGTGAGGATTCCGAAAGCAAAAACGTCAATCCCAAGTCCATCAACCAATTCAGCTAGCTGTTCAACCTGATTGGTTGAGTAAAACTGAGCCTCATCACAGATCAAATAGTCGATCCGCTCACCCTGACTGACTCGGGCAGCAACCATCCGATGGAAATCTAAGTTTTCATCAACTTCGAGCGCATCCGCTTCCAGTCCAAGTCGGCTGGACAACTTGCCACTACCGGCCCGATCTTTGCTTGTGAATACAAGGCCCTTACGCCCCCGAGAGCGATGGTTGTGGTCAGTTTGAAGTGCGAGCGTGGACTTGCCACTATCCATAGTTCCAGAGAAAAAAACGAGTTCAGCCATTTGCCTATCCTGCCATTTCTATTAGCGGGATGAGCCGTTCGGTCTCAGAATCGCCGCCATGTTGCCCCATTAAATTTGAAACTCGTCGATCAACTGACTCTGATGCCAACACGAAATCGGATTTTGCCAACACCACTAAGTCACCAATACGTTCTTCATATAGCGAATCAACGTTTCCAAATATCCCGGCAGATATCGCCTCTGCTCTTGTGAAAACCTGTGCAAATTGCTCAATCTCCTGCCAGTCTTTTCGAAGTTTGACCTTCTGACCTGGTTTTGAAAACACATGTCGGAATCTGGGTTCACCGGTTATTCGCAAGACTGAATCCAATAGCCGCGGATAAGTTTCTAGCCAAACTCGAGTGCCGACATCTAGCATTCCGTGATCTGCAGTCACAAACATTCGCGACCCACTTGGAAGCGAGTGCGAAATTCTTTTGATTGAGTCGACCACTTTTAACAACTCTGAATTCCACTCTGCAGATTTTGTACCATGCACGTGGCCAATCTTGTCCAAATCTGGGTAGTAGACGTATGTAAAACTCTCTTGGCCGGAACGAAGGCAGGCTTGTATAGATTCTTCAATTTCGGCCAACGAATCCGCAGAAACAGAATCACCGCCTCTAAGGGCTGACTGAGTTAATCCAGATTCCGCATACTTTCCTGGTCCAATTCGAAACACTGGTACCTGTTTAGAGATTTTCTCAAACCAAGTGTCTGCTGGCTGTACCAAGACTGGATCAGGTGATTGTTCCCATTTCAAAGGCCGCAAGATTTGCTGGTATTCAGGCAACCACATTGTGGCGCCAAGCATCCCTGATGCACCGGAATCTAACCCCGTCCCAAGTGCAGTAAGCGAAACTGGAGTTGTGGAAGGAAGTGGGCTCTGGATGGAGTTTCCTAGAGTTAAACCCCAATCATTTAAATCCAAAGCAGCTTTTAGGTTGTTGTAACCCATTCCATCAACTAGAAATAAAACAATTTGCTGGTTTCCATGAATCGTTTTGTTGTCGGTTTGAAAAAGCCCAAAATTCTCAGCAATCGCAGGTAAAACCTGCTTCAACTCAGAAATCATTAAGCGTTACCGATTTTGTTTCCAAACGCCGCCGCAAATCTTTCGGCATGTTCTATCCAGTAGTCACCATCAACCGCAACCGAATACTTGGCTGTGTAGTCCGAGCTGCGAATTTGTCCAGTAAAGCCATGTTCATTTTCACAATCAGGGTCATCACATCCGGCCGGTCCGATATCGATTGCTCGATTGCCAGTCCAACCAATACCGATCACTATTTCAGAAAGTTTAGGGACTCCATCTGGTCCACTTTGGTAGTAACGCTGAACTTGGAATGGTCCGACAGCTGAAATTGGAACTACCTCGGTGCTGATGCGTAAAGTTGATGGGTTTTCGTTTCCTGCAACCACTGGCAATTCTTCGGTGTAACAGACATAGAGATTAGATTTAACAATTGCCAGGATCAATTGTTGACGCACGAGACCATCGTGCTCAAAACTCGTGGTGAGATCCAACAGGAATGCTTCTGGCGATCGCCCATTGAGTAAGTCGTCGACAGTAGAGCTAACAAGTTCAGGGTAAAACTGATTCTTTTCAATTACTTGATCCAGTTTCATTTCATCTCACTTCACTTTACTTTCGACTCGGCCATCTTGTTCAGCAGTTAAATGTTTGCCCATCCCTAGGAGCAACCATCCAGCAAACAAACAACCAACCACTAAAGTCGTTATCCATCCGCTAACCAAACCGCGGCCTAAGAATAGACCCGCAATCAGTGGCCCGATTGAACTGGCAATGGTCCATTGAAATGCAGTCATAGCGTTGTATCGCCCACGTAAGTGCTCAGGTGCTAGATCATTCGCCATCGCTGGGGCAATTGGAGACCAAAATGTTTCACCCAACGCAAAAACAACTTGCCCAAGTCCAATCACAGCAAGGGCATACGCCGGTCCAAAACTTGTACTGAAGCCGACCAAAGCCCAAGAAACTGCCCACATCACACCAACCAAAGCAAGCATCCGACTCCTCGACCTGCCTTGAATGAACTTGATTACAAAAGCCTGTGCGATCACGATGGTTGCTGTGTTTAATCCAAAGATGACGCCCAAAGTTTTAGCGCTTAGTCCAGCCTCACTCACCACAAAGAGCGAAAGCCCTGCCTCCACACTCGCGTATCCAAAGGTGAGCATTATTAGAGTTGCAACAGCTAATCGAATCAGTAACTTGTCTTGGAAGACTTCTCTGTAACCAGCTTTTTCATCTTCTTCATTTTCAATTTCAATTGGACCACCTGCGGCACGCAATGGCCATACCGCAATAAAGTAACCAACATATGCCAGCGAATTTATGAGGTAGAGCCGCTGAAAGCTTTCGGCATCTCCATCGATGATCAGCAATGCCGCAACCAACCCACCTAAACCCAATCCTGCATTAAGCAACATGAAGTTGATACCAAAAACACGTTGCCGAGTTTCTGGGGTTGCCAACCTTGCGATCAGCGCGTTTTGGGGTGGCCAGATCGCGCTACTTCCAATTGAAACCAAAATGCCGGTCATCACAGCTTGGTTAAATGTTTCGACTCTTGCCCATGAAGCGATACCTACTGCTTCTATAAACAAGCCAACCAATATCACTCGCCGAGGTCCGTACTTATCAATCAGTGTTCCAACAGGGCCGGTAGCAATCACACCTGCTATTGCCATCAAACTCAGAATTCCGGTTGATTGGCCAATTGAAATCTGGCGAATATCAGTGAGATAAACCATCAAAAGACTCATAGTGAGTCCACTACCAAGTGCGTTAAAGCCAACGCCCAAGACAATTCTTCTAATTTCAGGCGTTAGAACACTAAACAATTTCGAGTCTGACAAAATTCCTCAATCAATCCTGACAGTAACTGACGTTATGCCGGATTCAGTTTCGCGCGAAACCGCACTTCCAAAAACTTCGAACAACCGAATCATGGCACGATTCTGCGGCAACACTTCAGCCGAGAAATGAGTGACCCCAAGATTTTGCGCGAGTTCTTGCAAAATACTGAACAAACCTGATCCCAAACCCAATCGCTGAAAGTCATCCCGAATTACAAACGCCACCTCTGCTTCAGCAGGTGAGATCAAGTCAAAACGACCCACTCCAACAATCTCATCAGCAAAAATCGCCACAATTGCTTCTCGTGACTTGTGATCCAGCTGGGTGAAGTAATCCAGTTCGGACTCTGATAACTGAGGATGGTGCCCAAAATGCCGGAGATAAATAGTTCGATCTGATAAGTGATCATGAAAATTGGCTAATCGGGCCCGATCTGCAGCCTCGATAGCCCTTACCGAAACAACCTTTCCATCACTCAAAAGCAGTTCCAGTTTGCCGAATCCGACCATGCTCTAACGCTACTGCTTGAGCGGAGTAGCGTGTGCCTATGCCTTCCAACCCACCTATTGCTCTAAGCGCAGAAGTCGCTTCGGCACTTAAAAATAATCAGCCAGTTGTTGCACTCGAATCAACCATCATCAGTCATGGTTTACCTCGACCTAGAAACCTGGAGATGGCAATTGAATTCGAGAAGGCTGTGCGGGAGGCTGGAGCAATTCCGGCCACTATTGCCATCATCGATGGGGTTCCACAGATTGGACTTTCCAACGAACAGATTGAATTTATTGCAACCAGCGATGAAGTTATAAAAGTAAGCAACCGAGATCTAGGGATGCTTTCTGCAACTCGAGGACACGGTGCATGCACGGTTGCGGCGACAGCACATATAGCATCTTTGGCAGGCATCCAAGTTTTTGCTACAGGTGGACTTGGTGGTGTGCATAGAGACGCAAAGGACACTTGGGACGAATCAGCAGATCTACCTGCCATCGCACAAATACCAATCACCGTGGTTTGCGCCGGCGTGAAGTCAATTCTTGATGTCCCAGCAACTCTCGAACGGCTAGAGACACTAAGCATTCCAGTTGTGACGGTTGGAACGAAAAACTTTCCGGGGTTTTATCTGAATGACTCGGGGTACAAAGTTGATTGGCAAGTGGACTCACCAGCTGAGGTGGCTGACATCATGAATGCTCGAACTAACTTGAAACTTCCTGGCGGCATGATTGTTGCAAATCCAATTTCAGTAAGTGAACAACTTGATCCAGATTTACACGACCAACTTCTACGCGATGGGCTGCAGGCTGCTTCGAAGAAGGGTGTCCGCGGAAAAGAAGTAACTCCATTCTTATTGGACTTTTTCCATCGTGAGTCTCGCGGCAAGAGCCTTGAAGTCAATGTGCAAGTGGTCCTAAACAATGCACGATTCGCTGCAGGTATCGCAATCGCACTGAAAAATGGCTGACGTACTGGTTGTTGGCGACATTATGGTTGATGTCGTCGTGGCGATGGAGAGTGAGTTTCACCGAGGCTCTGATACAAAATCAAAAGTATCAATGTCAGTAGGTGGCACGGCTGTAAACGTTGCCACCTGGGCTATGCGCTCGTCAACCAACGTAAAACTTGTTGGATGTATCGGAGACGATTCAGCCGGCGAACTCATCACTGAGCACTTGAAAAGTTGGGGCATTTCAGCGCATCTAAAAGTCATTACAGATGCACCGAGCGGAATGGTCGTAGCACTTGCGCACCCAGATGGTGAACGCAGCATGTTTCCGGACTCTCGGGCGAACAAGTACTTAACAGTTGATCAGTTTGTTCAATTTGAATGGAGTGAAATCAAAGTTTTCTATATTTCCGGTTATACACTTTTTAATCAGGCGACTCGAGCTCTTGGTCTACATCTAATGCAACTTGCTCGAGCGGCTGGCTCGATCGTGGCTTTAGATCCGGCATCGGCTGCGCCTCTAAAAAAACTTGAGTCAGAAACTTTGCGGAGCTGGCTTGAGCAGACCGACGTGCTGTTGCCCAATCATGATGAACTCATTGCTATCCAGAACAACCTTGGACTCACGGTTGCGGAGCTGAATGAACTTTGTCCAACAATCATCACTAAGCAAGGCGCAGCGGGTGCGGAGATCTCTCACAATGGCGAGACCACCAAGTTTTCCGGCATGAAAGTTGAAGTCACTGACTCGGTTGGAGCGGGAGATGCATTTGCAGGAACTTTGATTGCCAATCTCGCTAATGCCCAAGAACTGGATAAGGCCGTGCAGAGTGCAATCCAAGCCTCAGCATTTTCAGTCACTTTGCGTGGGGCTCAGCCGGTTCTGCCCTAATTTCAAGTAGCCTCTGCCGAAATGAAGGAGCAACCCAATGGCACGCCGGCCCGAGACGCCTGATACCCCAATAGTTGAGAACATCATTGATGTTGATGTTTCAAATGAAATGCAGAATTCCTTTTTGGAGTACGCATACTCAGTCATCTACTCACGCGCTTTGCCTGATGCTAGAGATGGTCTCAAACCAGTACAACGCCGAATTCTCTTTACGATGTACGAAATGGGTTTGCGGCCAGATAAAGGGCATGTGAAGTCCGCCCGAGTTGTGGGCGAAGTAATGGGAAAGCTGCATCCCCATGGTGACTCCGCAATTTATGATGCCATGGTTCGAATGGCACAGCATTGGTCATTTCGCTTGCCTATGGTTGATGGTCATGGCAACTTTGGTTCACTAGATGATGGCCCTGCCGCTTATCGCTACACCGAGGCTCGACTAGCTCAGTCAGCTATGGCGATGACAGAGTCACTCGATGAAGATGTTGTCGACATGGTGCCGAACTACGATGGACGCGAACACGAACCCGAAGTTTTGCCATCAGCAATCCCAGCGCTATTGGTCAACGGTGCTGCTGGAATCGCGGTTGGAATGGCGACCAACATTCCCCCTCATAACCTCAGTGAAGTTGTTGCTGCTGCTCGCCACTTGCTGAAGCACCCAAAAGCAACCGTTGCAGATCTCATGAACCACTTGCCTGGTCCAGATCTACCTGGTGGCGGCATCGTGGTTGGACTCGATGGAATTCGAGAGGCTTATGTCGATGGCCGTGGCAGCTTCAAAATTCGCGCAAGTGCTCGGGTTGAGAATGTAACTGCTCGCAAACAGGCGTTGGTGATAACAGAACTCCCCTACAACGTTGGTCCCGAGCGAGTAATCGAGAAGATAAAAGACGGTGTGAACTCGAAGAAACTGCAAGGAATTTCTGATGTTGCAGATCTTTCAGATGGAGACAAAGGTCTACAACTTGTTATCGAACTCAAGTCTGGCTTTAACCCACAAGCAGTTCTCGAGAATCTCTACAAACACACTCCACTAGAAGATCAGTTCTCCATCAATGCTGTGGCGCTGGTTGGAGGTAAACCCCAAACGCTTGGCATTAAAGAAATGCTGCGGGTATTCCTGGATCATCGAATTCAGGTTATTCGCAGGCGCAGCGAGTTCCGACTTCGCAAAGCCGAAGATCGAATGCATCTGGTGGCCGGGTTGCTGATTGCCATATTGGACATCGACAAAGTTATCAAAGTTATTCGGGCCAGTGATGACACAGCGGCGGCTCGCGAGAAACTGATGTCTACTTTCAAGTTGTCAGAGATTCAAACAAATTACATCCTGGAGATGCCACTTCGCCGACTCACTAAATTCTCGAAGATTGAGTTAGAGAATGAGAAAGCTGAATTGCAAAAAACAATCAGTGCTCTCAAGAAAATCCTCTCAAGTGAAGCCGCCATCAACTCGCTAGTCTCTGAAGAACTCGCCGCAATCGCAAAAACTCACGGCACTCCACGTCGCACTGTTCTCCAGGAAGCTGATAGCTCACTTGTCACAACACATGATTTTGAAATAGTTGATGACCCAACCATTGTGATGCTCTCGGTCAACGGTCTGCTGGCTAGGTTTACAAATGAAGCCAAACCAAACGTTGGCAGCCGTAGCAAAAATGATTTAGTGATTTCTTCCCTAGTGACGACTGCGCGCTCAGAAATTGGCATTCTTACAAACCATGGAAGAGTGCATCGAGTTAATGTGGTTGAGATTCCAGCTCTAGCTGCGAATTCTTCGAGTCTGTCACTTAAAGGTGGAGGCGCGTTGAAGGAATTCATCCTGCTGGAAAAGAATGAAATTGCACTTGGAGTTGTGCCGATTCTGGATGATTCCGTTATCGCCGTCGGTACTCGCAATGGCATTGTTAAGCGCATCACCCCCGCTGAACCACCAAAGGCGAGCACTTGGGATCTGATTAACCTTGATCTAAAAGATGAAGTGGTTGGATTTGGCATCACAACCGACAAAACAGATCAACTCGTTTTTATCACGAACAACGCCCAACTTTTGAAATTTGACGCTAGCCGGGTGCGCCCACAGGGACGAAATGCAGGCGGAATGGCTGGCATCAAACTAGATGCTAAAGACTTTGTAATTGGCTTTTATGTGGCCTCGGAAGATGCCTTCGTGGCAACAATTTCGCAAAGCAGCACTTCCCTGCCCGGCACTGAGACTGGTTCACTGAAATTCACCAAATTAAGCGAATACCCTCAAAAAGGTCGGGCAACTGGTGGGGTTCGATGTCACGCATTCCGAAAAGGCGAAGACGGGCTGCGAATTGGGTTTGTGGGCGAAGGCAACCCACGCGCAACTGCCAGTGGTGGCAATCCAGTTGACCCGCAGTTTGAATTGAGTAAAAGGGATGCCTCTGGAGTAGCCCAGAGTGTTGCAATCACGGCCATTGCAGGACAATTCGCACATGAGTGAGTTGAGCTGCCATGACTCTGCAATGCATGAAGTCCTGAGTGGCACTGCCCCAAACCGAAAAGTTTGGTTGATTATCGAGCAGCCAGGCACTTGGGGTAGCAACGCTTTGCTGGAATCTAGTTTGCCCGTTGGCCTAGGCCAACGCTTGATTGATGAAGTCGCAGATCCAGACATTGGCGTGCTGTTGGCCCGACGGCCCGATATTGCAGCGCAAGAGCGACGCACTTCTAACCGCCGACGAATCTGGCTAGCTCACACATCCCCTGGCGGTGTTCGTATGCGTTCGGGATCACTTGATGACGTAAGAGACCTGCTGCGCTTTGATTGGAATGCCATCAAGCGCGGTGAGTTACCTTCGCTTGGTCGTCGCAGCGCCGACCCAGCTTTGTTTGTTTGCACAAACGGAAAGCGAGACACGTGCTGCGCTGTCGAAGGTCGCAAAGTAATTGATGAACTGCGCACCGATAAGGAATTAACTGGCCAGATTTATGAAGTCAGCCACATTGGTGGACATCGATTTTCCCCAACCGCTCTCTTGCTTCCATGGGGTTATGTTTTTGGCAGAGTGAATTCTGATGATGTCAGAGCAATTCTTAGCGAGGCCTGGGATGGAGAGGTCACTGCTGATTTTCTGCGGGGACGTACCGCGCTTCCAAACTGGGCTCAAGCAGCTGAAATAGCGGTTCGTCAAGTTGACCAACATCTTGGGATTGACTCGCTAGATGTTCTAGTAGAACGTGGCGGAAAATTGCTGCCATGGACACTTATTAGCGTATTGAACGAGTTTGATCGGGTAGAAGTCCGACATGAATCTGGCCGTAGCTGGCAGGTTGAACTAGAACTGACTGATACGGCCCCTCGTAAAATTTCCTGTGGTGATGAACTCACACTCGGCAGCACCTGGTTAGCAACCGAACCACGGCAAATATCGAACTGGCGCTAACGTAAATTTCTCAGCGAAATCCGCTATTCAGCACTGCCGGTGCTGTGTCCTGGAAAGACTGAGACTCCTTCTTGCACATATGGCGCTGCGTTGTTTACGGCAGTTGCAGCTTCGCCAAAGCCAACACTGATTAGCGGAACCTTTCCAACGTAGGTTGCAAGGTCACCAGCAGCGAAAACTCTCGGAATATTTGTTTCCATTTTTGTGTCAACCAATATTCGACGCTTTTCTAAATTCATACCCCACGAGACCATCGGACCGATGTTTGCTACAAACCCCAATGCAGCGATGACGCTATCGGCTGGAATATCAAAAGTTTCATCACCTGATTTATAGGTGACTCCAGTGATTGCATCTGTTCCATGTATCGCCGCCAATTCAGCGCTTGGGATGAGCTTTACACCCATGGCTTTGACGGTCTCAACGGTGGATGCATGCGCCCGGAATTCCGGACGTCGATGAATCAAAGTTACGGATTTAGCGATTGGCTGTAACGAGTAGGCCCAGTCAAAAGCGGAGTCACCACCACCAACAATCACAACATCTTTGCCTGCATGGTCGTTTAGCCGTTTAACGAAGTGGAATAGACCTCGGTTCAGCCACTCCATGCCTACTGGCAGTGGTCGCGGACTAAACGATCCGATTCCGCCCGTGATAACCACTGCTTTGGCTCTTACCTCGTAGCCAGACTCGCATCGGATAACAATGGATTCAGTCTCTTGAATAAGTTCAACAGCCTGCTCCCCGAGTTTTAATTGAACTGGAAACTGACCTGCCTGCGCCCACAGACCAGAAATCAAATCTCTGCCTTTGACGGATGCGAAACCTGCAATGTCGAAAATTTCTTTTTCGGGGTACATAGCCGAAACCTGTCCGCCAACTTCCTCTAGAGCGTCAATCAATGTGACTGAGAAACCACGAAAACCGGCGTAGTAGCTAGCGTATAAACCAGCTGGTCCGGCTCCAATAACTGCAATATCAGTATTTTCCATTGGTTAACGGTAACCGCCACGCTGCAATTAGCCAACCGCAACTACCCCGCCCGCGCTAAAGTTAGGGAATGCTTGATGCGGCCCAACCTTTTCCCACGACGGACTTTGCAGATGTACTCTCTGCAAACTTGAAATTCGTCAACTCTTTCCAACACTCAGATCTTGCCGGCGAAGCGGCCGAAGGCTTGGCCATCATCACCTGTATCGATTCCCGAATTAATCCCCTGGCTCTGGTTGGAATGCAACCTGGCGATGTGAAGATTCTGCGAAATGCAGGAGCTCGAGTTACTGATGACGTGCTGCGAACTCTGGTTCTAGCAAGTTGGCTGTTGAATGTGAATCGCGTATTGGTTTTGCCACACACTGACTGCAAAATGGCCAGCATGGAAGAGGCTGAAGTTCATGCCGCAATCCGCGTCAAATCTGGAATTGATACCCGCAGTATCGAGATAAGAACTGTAGTTGATCAGGTCTCTGCGTTAAAGATTGATTTACAACGGATTCGAAGCTTCCCGCTACTTCCAAAAGACTTAGTAGTGGCAGGCGCAATCTACGATGTGGATTCCGGCAAACTCATGCCGCTTGATGTTTAAAGAGTTAGTTATTTAAAAAAACTAGATTCAAGCATCAATTCTTGATCTGTCAAGATCCTTTGAACCTTCGATGATAAATTCTTTACGGGGAGCGACTTCGTTACCCATTAATAGTTCGAAGGCCGTCTCGGCACCAGCTGCATCTGACATGGTAACTCGTCTCAGCGAACGAACCCTCGGATCCATTGTGGTTTCCCGTAGTTGCTTTGCATCCATCTCGCCAAGTCCCTTGTAACGCTGAATTGGCTCTTTCCATTTGCGACCTGACTTCGTCAGCTCTTGGAGTTTCGCCTTCATCTCGCCATCCGAGTACGTGTAAACAACTTCAGCAGGCTTCTTGTTTCCAGCCATCACATCTATTCGATGCAGCGGCGGAACCGCGGCATACACCCTGCCAGCTTCCAACAATGGTCGCATATAGCGATGAATCAAGGTGAGAAGCAGACATCTAATGTGGGCTCCGTCTACATCTGCATCGGACATCAGAATGATTTTTTGATAGCGAGCATTCTCTAGTTCGAAAGATCGCCCAGAGCCGGCACCAATCACCTGGATGATTGCGGCACATTCGGTGTTCTTGAGCATGTCTGCGACTGAAGCTTTCTGGACGTTCAAGATTTTGCCGCGGATTGGCAATAGCGCTTGAAACTCGCTGTTGCGAGCGTCTTTTGCGGTGCCCAGGGCACTTTCACCCTCGACGATAAACAACTCAGTCCGTTCAACATCGTTTCCGCGACAATCCCGCAACTTTGCCGGCAATGTCGAGGACTCAAGGGCATTTTTGCGTCGCTGAACATCCCGCTGTGCTCTAGCGCTAACCCGAGCGCGCATTGCGTTTGCGACCTTTTCAAGCACTAACTTGGTGGCGACCTTCTCCCCACGCGGCGGGTTTGTCAGCCACTTGGTCAACTCGCTCTGGACAACCGCAGCGACAATTTTGGTTGCTGCTGGTGTACCTAAAACTTCTTTTGTTTGACCCTCAAATTGTGGTTCCGAAAGTCGCACAGTGACAATCGCGGTTAGCCCCTCTTGAATATCTTCTTTGGAAACATTGTCTTCACTGGTTTTAAGGACTTTGTTGTTGCGCAATTGATCGTTGAAAACTTTTGTGATGGATCGTTCAAATCCAGTTATATGAGTTCCGCCCTTTGGAGTAGCGATAATGTTTACAAAACTTCGAACATCTGCTTCGTATCCATTCCCCCACTTCAAAGCAATATCCACTTCTAAATTTCGTTCTACTTCCTGTGTGGTCATATGACCTTTGGAATCGAGAAGCTGAACATTTTCGGTAAACAACTGAGAGCCTTCTAGTCGAATGACATTCGAGACGTCTTCGCCAATGCTCAAGTACTGACAAAACTCTGAGATTCCACCAGCGAAGCAAAAGCTATGAATATCTAGTTGCTGCTCTCGATTATCGATAATCTTTAGATTCAATCCCGGCACTAAGAAGGCAGTCTGACGAGCCCGGTCGAGTAGAGCGGCTAAATCGAACTTCGCACTTTTATCAAACAGCTGCGGATCGGCCCAATATCTGATTCTGGTACCGGTTTTTCCGGCTTTAACTTTGCCTTTGATTTGTAAACCAGATTTAGCAGTAAATTCAGCATCAGGTGTCTCGCCAGCGAAAACACCGGGAGCTCCACGTCGAAATGACATTGCATAAGTTTTGGAGTCTCGGTCAACAAATACATCTAACCGCTCAGACAATGCATTCACTACCGATGCACCGACGCCGTGTAAACCGCCACTAGCACCGTACGAGCCGCCACCAAACTTGCCACCGGCATGCAGGGTGGTCATGACTAACTCAACTCCAGAGAGTTTGGATTTTTTTTCAACATCAACCGGAATGCCCCGGCCATCATCTTTGACCTCAACTGAGCCATCGGGCCAAAGCAAAATCTCGATGTTCTTGCAATATCCAGCCAATGCCTCATCTACAGCATTGTCGACAATTTCCCATAAACAATGCATAAGGCCACGACTATCGGTAGAACCGATATACATACCAGGGCGCTTACGAACGGCGTCTAGCCCTTCGAGAACTGATAAATCCTTCGCAGAATAACTGCTAGAGCTAGGTTTTGCGGTAGCCACTAATTCCTCCGAGCCGAGATTACCTGTCTGCAGAATGTTAAATCCTTTAACACGCTTAACTTCAGCGCGACAAATGTCAGGAATAACCGCAATACTTAGCGCGTTATAAAAGTCAAGGAAGAGGAGAGCCGATGACCGAGACTCAAACATCAATTCTCACAGCAGCAGATCGATGCGATCGCTGTGGGGCGCAAGCGTACGTGAAAGTGGAACTGCCTTTTGGTGAGTTGCTTTTCTGCGGCCATCACTATGCAGCAAATTCCTCGGCTCTCAAGGACACCGCAGTATCGGTGCACGATGAGACTCACTTAATCAAGTGAAGTAGTACTTAAAAGTTAAGGGCGGCCATTTGGCCGCCCTTAACTTTTAGTCTAGATAATCCCGCAGTACTTGGGATCGCGACGGATGCCGAAGCTTCGACATAGTTTTACTCTCTATTTGCCGGATCCGCTCACGGGTAACTCCGTAAACCTTACCGATTTCATCCAGTGTCTTCATCTGGCCATCGTCCAAGCCGTAACGCATCTTCACAACTCCAGCTTCGCGCTCACTCAGAGTGTCTAAGACATCTGAGAGTTGTTCTTGAAGCAGAGTGAATGAAACGGCTTCAGATGGAACGATTGCTTCAGAATCTTCAATCAGATCGCCAAACTCGGAGTCGCCCTCTTCACCCAACGGAGTGTGAAGGGAAATCGGTTCCCGGCCGTACTTTTGAACTTCAACAACTTTCTCAGGTGTCATGTCTAGTTCGCGGGCCAACTCTTCTGGCGTCGGTTCCCGACCAAGTTCCTGCAACATCTGTCGCTGAACTCTGGCTAGCTTGTTAATCACTTCAACCATGTGAACTGGGATTCGGATTGTGCGCGCCTGATCCGCCATGGCTCGGGTAATTGCCTGACGAATCCACCAAGTCGCGTAAGTAGAGAACTTGTAGCCCTTGGTGTAATCAAACTTCTCAACAGCACGGATGAGACCTAGGTTCCCTTCCTGGATTAAGTCCAGGAACAACATGCCTCGACCGGTGTATCGCTTAGCCAGCGAAACCACCAAACGCAGGTTGGCTTCAAGCAAGTGATTCTTATCGCGATATCCGGCGTTAACTACTTTTTCAAGACAGAACTCACAAACGTTTTGCTTTTTTCCATCTTGGTATTTGTATTTAACAAAACGCTTTGTGTCATCCCAACCACAGATAAAGCATTTTATCTTTTTGTCTGCTGGGGCATCAATCAAACCAGTATCGCGCAGTT
>JBIKSQ010000114.1:0-4602 GCA_044348555.1 Candidatus Nanopelagicales bacterium
GGCATCATTGGAAATGGCGCTGGTCTGGTTATGTCAACCCTCGATGTGGTTGCGTATGCAGGTGAGGAATTTGGCGGTGTCAAACCCGCAAACTTCTTAGACATCGGTGGTGGCGCCAGCGCGCAAGTCATGGCAAACGGTCTTGATATCGTTTTGAATGACCCGTCTGTAAAAAGTGTTTTCGTAAATGTCTTTGGTGGAATCACTGCATGCGATGCTGTAGCAAACGGTGTGATTCAAGCAATCGGCTTACTTGAAGCTGATGGCTCCAAAGTAACAAAGCTAATCGTTTGCCGGATTGATGGCAACAACGCTGAGTTGGGTCGTAAGTTGTTAGATGAATCTGGAATTGCTGTTATCGAACGTGTTGAGACCATGGACGATGCTGCTCGCCGCGTCGCTGAACGAGCAAAGTAGGAGATTGACTAATGGCTATTTTTCTTAACTCTGAAAGTCGAGTTTTAGTTCAAGGCATGACCGGTTCGGAAGGCACCAAGCACACTCGTCGCATGGTTGCCGCTGGAACCAACATTGTTGCAGGTGTCACTCCAGGAAAAGCTGGTCAGGAAGTTGATGGCATTCCAATCTTCAACTCAGTTGGTGAAGCAATGGCTGCCACGGGCGCAAATGTTTCCGTCGTATTCGTACCACCGAAGTTTGCTAAGGCTGCTGTGATTGAAGCAATTGATGCTCAAATCCCACTTTGTGTAGTTATCACTGAAGGAATTCCTGTGCATGACAGCGCTGCGTTTTTCCAACATTCAGTTAACTCTGGAAAGACCCGCCTGATTGGGCCAAACTGCCCAGGCATCATCAGCCCAGGACTTTCAAATGCTGGAATCATCCCTGCCGACATCACGAAGGCTGGCCGGATTGGGCTGGTTTCAAAAAGCGGTACTTTGACTTATCAGATGATGTACGAGCTCTCTGATTTTGGAATTTCAACCGCAGTCGGCATTGGTGGCGATCCAATTATTGGGACGACACATATCGATTGCCTGCAGGCGTTTCAAGATGACCCTGATACAGATGCAATCGTCATGATTGGCGAAATTGGCGGCGATGCTGAAGAGCGCGCTGCTGCTTATATCAAACAACACATCACCAAACCTGTGGTTGGTTACGTAGCTGGTTTCACTGCGCCAGAAGGTAAAACCATGGGTCACGCCGGCGCAATTGTTTCGGGCTCATCAGGCACAGCCTTAGCCAAACAAGAAGCCCTCGAAGCGGTTGGCGTGAAGGTTGGGAAAACCCCATCCGAGGCAGCTCGCCTAATGCGCGAGATTATGCAAAACCTCTAAATCAAAGTGCGCAGATTTTTTAAAAAGCAATCGGCAGTGGCCCAAACGGAATCTCCGTTAGCGTGGCCGCTGCCGCTTGCTGCATTTGCGGTCAGCGTTTGGGTCGCCGCAGTTTCTTACTCAGTTTTAGTTTTGGTGTTCGCCTACCTTTGGATTTCAACACCAAGTAACTCGAGTTCTTTTGGCTCGACTCTACTTTCTGCGTTAATCAGTTTCGTCCATTTGCATTTGGTTCCGATAGAAATCAGTAACCTCACAATTTCTATTTATCCCTTAGCCGGATCTATTGGGCTGTTGTGGTTAATTCAGATTGCTACAAAAAGAGCAATCCGATCAGTGATTTTTTATCATCAAGCATCAGTTTTAGGTTTGATTGCCGCAATCGCTCTGATGTATGGAAGTCTGCTCGGAGCTTTGGGATTGCTAGCTAGCTCTGCGGTGAATCCCAACCAAGCATTGTTTACTGGATTTATGTTTGGGCTGGTAGGGGCACTGGTTGCCGTTCTGCGCAGTGAGTCAGAGCCCATCTTGGAGATTCCAAAACCAAAATTGAATGCGGGAGATCGCACGCGAGTCTGGCTGAAACCCCAGTCTCCGTATGAGTTGTTGAAAGACTTATGGAGTTCGGTGCCAGCTGCAATCCGAATTGGGCTTGAGTTTGGTTGGCGAATCTGGTTTGGATTACTTGCTCTTGGTCTAGTGGTGCTCATTGTGGTTGCTGGCTTTAGATTTTCTGAGGTTACGGGTCTGATTAGTTTGATTTCCACTGACACAAGTTCGATCGTGCTTGTGAGTTTGTGGACTGTGTTGTATTTGCCGGTTTTGCTCATTTGGACTGTTCAAGTGTTGATGGGGATGACTCTGCAAATCGGCACTGAGTCGCTGCTTTCGATTTTTGAACAAACCATCGCACCACTGCCAGTAGTTCCGGTCTTAGGTCTTATTCCAAATCAACTCCCCACCTATTCGCCTTTCTTGTTGATCGCAGTGGCTGTGTCACTGTTGATTTCAACCAGAAGACTTTTTGCAGGCCATCTTCGAGCTTCATTCGATCTCAAGTATGTCGGTCAAGTTCTGTTGGGAAGTTGGATTGCGGTAGTTCTACTCATGCTTGCTAGTTTGATTTTCTCAACCGGCTCAATAGGTTTCGGCCGCTTTGAATTTCTAGGCGCAAACATCTTGCAGGCTTTCTGGATTTCTTCTGCCTGGGTATTTTTTAGTATTGCATTTAGAGCGTTTGTCTGGTGGTTGACGGCTCGCAGAGTCCAAGTTCGGGTTTCCACGGAATAATAAGCAAATGGTTAACCACGTGATAGCAGCTAGCAGTTTTGGAGACGTCACGCTTTTGGCTGAAATTGGTGTCATCTTTTTCTTCCTAGGGCTGATTGCTTTTCTAGCAGCCCGGTTTCAAATCTCGGCAGTTCCATTCTTCCTGCTTGTCGGTTTGGCATTTGGCGAGGGTGGAATATCAAACATAGACGTCAGCGGTGAGTATTTAGATACGACTGCTGCTATTGGCGCTTTGCTGTTGTTGTTGCTTTTGGGTTTGGAATACAGCGCGCGTGAATTAGCCACCTCTATGCAAACTCATTATCGCGCTGGAATTCTGGATTTTGTATTCAACGCAATACCTGGCGCACTGCTCGGCTGGATGCTGGGCTGGGGAATCATCGGTGTTGTTGGACTTGCGGGCATTACTTACGTCTCTTCATCGGGTATCGCTTCGCAGCTCATGCGTGATGCCGGAGCGCAGCGTTCAGAGGTTGCAAAGCGAACTGTTGCAATTCTGGTTATCGAGGATCTTGCACTGGCTCCGTATCTTCCAATTGTCACCGCACTGGTTTCTGGCATCGGGGTATGGCAGGGGCTCTTCTCGGTAGGGGTCGCCTTGATTGTCACCGGTTTAGTTCTAATTGTTGGGATGAGAACCGAGAACTGGTTTGCGCGAATTTTGAATTCGCCAGATCCACGCGCATTGCTTCTCACCGTCCTGGGTGCTGCCCTGATGGCAGCCGGTGGTGCTGAATTGGTTGGATTCTCAGGTGCAGTTGCCGCTTTCCTCGTCGGGTTGATTCTCTCTGGCGAGGTTGCTAACGCTGTACGTCTGCGGCTTGGGCCGTTGCGTGATTTGGCATCCAGCGTATTTTTCCTTTTCTTCGGATTGGCCACTGACCCTCGGGATATTCCAGAAGTACTGCCTTACGCGATCGGGCTTGCGATTGTTGGAACTATCGGCAAATTTGCAGTTGCAAAATACATAACGAGAGGCATGTTGGACCCATTGAGCTGGCGTCGAGTTGGAGCCTTCCTCACACCGCGTGGTGAGTTTTCAATCTTGATTGCTGGCCTGCTTGGGGCAGCCACTTTCAGCACAGAACTACAGGCCATGACAACCGCGTATGTCATCACAACCGCGATTATTGGATCGGTTTTCGTTATGTATTGGCGAAGTGGCTTTGCGGATCCAAAAAGTGCTCAGGACGCAAGCGGCAGTCACTGAGCGGCCACAACCGCTTTGCGGCCGCGCTCATTAGGCTTTGCCTGTGACTCTTGCTGTTGTGGTTCTAGCTTCGGGTGCAGGCACGCTGTTACAAGCCCTGTTAGATGCTCAAAGTCAGGACTCAGATTTTCGAGTTTCTGCGCTAATCACCGACCAACCTGCTGCGATTGCGATCTCTCGAGCAGCCACCGCTGGCATAGAAATAGCAGTGCTGCCGGTGGAAGATTTTTCAAGTCGAGTTGAATGGAATCAGGCTTTGGCGGATGCGGTCGAGTACTTCAAGGCCGATCTACTGGTTTCGGCTGGATTCATGCGAATCGTGAGTGAACCACTGATTAGTCAATACGCCGGCCGATTTATCAACACTCATCCCGCGCTTTTGCCAAACTTTCCAGGTGCTCACGCGGTACGCGATGCACTAGCAGCTGGAGTATCAGAAACTGGAACGACTGTTCATTTTGTAGATGCAGGAGTCGATACTGGTGCTGTGATTGAACAGGTTGCAGTCGCTGTGTTTTCAGATGACACAGAATCAACTTTGCATGAACGCATTAAACATGTCGAGCGCGAACTGCTGATAAAAGTAGTTCAGGAGTTTGCCAGCAAACACAAATTGGGAGTGTCCTAGATGCACATCGACAAACGACAAATCAAGCGGGCACTTATTTCAGTCTCTGATAAGACCGGATTGCTTGAACTAGCAAAAGTTCTTGCAGATAATGGCATTGAGATTGTTTCGACTGGCTCAACCGCATCCACGATTGCAGCAGCTGGGATTGCAGTTACGCCGGTTGCATCAGT
>JBIKSQ010000115.1:0-4586 GCA_044348555.1 Candidatus Nanopelagicales bacterium
TCCGTTGGGTTTGATTGCGGTAGATGCCAGTTTCGCAACGAACTTGTTTGCAGCTACTCCAACTGAACAAGTTATCTTCGCTTCAAGTTCAACTCGCTCTCGGATCATCTGGGCGATCTCTATCGGTCGGCCTAATCTTTTTATTGCACCTGCAACATTTAGAAATGCCTCATCCAATGAGATCGGTTCAACCTCGCTTGTGATGTCGTGAAAAATTCCCATTACTTTTTCACTAGCTTCTGCATACTTGTGATGATTCGGCGAAATAAATACTGCGTTTGGGGCTAGGCGGCGAGCAGTCGAAATTGGCATTGCAGCATGCACTCCAAGTGCTCGGGCTGGATAAGTGGCACTTAACACAACGCCACGACCAGCACTTCCACCAATCACTACTGCTTTGTCGCGAAGTTCCGGCCGTTCAATTAGTTCAACACTGGCATAAAAAGCGTCCATGTCGATGTGCAAAATAAATGTCTGCGAATCATCCTGACCAAACTGCAAACGAGATTTGTCTTTCTCAATCGGCACTCTGCTCATAGCCCTATCCTGCCCATCATCCTGGTGAACCTGGACTGGTATGCCATAGTTTTCGTGAATTTTGAATTGGTTCCACAAAATCTATTGGAGTTTGGATGAATTGATTTACGGCTTCAATTCCGGCCAACTGGTCTGAACGAAAATCCACACCTGCTCCCGCTTCATATATTTCTCGAACCTGATTCAAGTCCCAACAGCCAGTACCTCTGATGGAAATTCCTTTTGGACCAGTTCTCCGAGTAACCCCGCGTACTAGCAACAACCAACTATTAAATAGTTGTGAACTAAAAACTTCTTGAGTGTCTTCAAAGAAAGCCACATCAAGTGGCCCAGTTGAATCATCCAAAGTTAAGAAGATGACTCGTTTGCCGCTTCGAATCGGAGGCATTTGCGTAGCAACTTTTACTCCCACAACAAATATCTCTGAGTTATTTCTCCGCTCTAGAAGTTGGTTGGCTCGAGTGACGTTGAGGATCTTTAATAGCGGCTCAAAACTCTCCAACACATGGTTTGAAACATCCATTCCCAGTAAATCCAACTCAGCTTGCAGTATTTCAGTCTCATTTAATTCAGCCAAACCAGTTGAAATCGGTTGAACTGGCAGCTCATCAATAAACAACATCTCATCTAGCAGAACTTTTCTACTCCGAAATTTCTCTAAGTCTGAAGCGTGAACTAACAAGTCACGCCTGGTTGGTCGCCCTGCGCGCGGATTACGCGGATCTATTCCATGCACCTCATCCAGCGCACCTACTAATACCAACCTTTCTAAGGTTGTTTTTGAGATTTCACTTCGCTCCCATAAATCGTTAATACTTCTAAAGGGCGCACTCTGAATAATTGAGTTGACTTCATCGAATGAAATTCCTTTCAACTCACTAAGCGGTAGCCGTAAACCCAAAACACCATTAATTTCCTCAACTACATACTCATCCGTGCTTTCATTGACATCAATCGGTGCGATTGGAACTTGGAAGTGTCGAGCATCCTGCAAAATCAATCGCTTGGGGTACATGCCCGGATCGTGCGTCAAGATTCCGGCATAGAAGGCAGCTGGATAGTGAGTTTTCAACCATGCCGACTGATAAGTCGGTAAAGCAAATGCGCCTGCGTGTGCTTTGCAAAAGCCAAACGAGCCAAATGCCCGCAGGATTGCCCAGATTTCATCCACCACATCAATATCGAAACCGCTTTTTATTCCAGCTGGATAAAACCAGCCGCGGATCTCCCGATGTTTATCCCAGTCCCCTAGCGATCTTCGAACTTCATCTGCCTCAGCTAACGAACAACCAGTGATTTCAGCAACCAGCTTTATTACCTGTTCGTGAAAGACCACTACCCCACTGGTTTCCTGCAGGATTGAGACCAGTCGGGGATGTAAATACTCGGGTGGATTCCATCCATGTTTAGCGTTTAGAAATGGTGTGATCATGTCGCTCTTGATAGGGCCAGGTCGAAACAACGAAATGTCAATGATGATGTCGTTAAATGTTGATGGTGCAAACTTGCCAACAAGTTCGCGCTGCCCGGGTGACTCAATTTGAAAACACCCAAGCGTTTTGGTTGATTGAATTAGTTTGAATGTTTCAGCATCTGCCAAATCCAGTTCATCTAGTTCGACTTGTACACCCTCAGTTCTGGCAATTTCACTAACCGCGTGTGACATCGCAGATTGCATTCGAATCCCAAGAATGTCTAACTTTAAAAATCCCATAGTTTCAACATCGTCTTTATCAAAGTGACTCATTGGAATTTCGGCACCACTGCTTTGAACTGGAGTTCGATCTAACAGCGAAGAATCAGAAAGCAATACTCCACATGGATGCATTGCGACATTCCGCGGAAGCGCATCAAGTGACTCAACTAATTCAATAAAGTGATTCAGCTTTCCGTTTTTATGCAAAGTCCCAAGTCCACTACCAGCTAACTCTGGAAGGTCAGTTAAAGCTCGCCGAATATCTCGAGCTCGAACTCGCGGAAAGGCTTTAGCGATAATTCCAATCTCAGCCGCTGGCATAGCCAGGGCTTTGCCGACATCTCTAATTGCATGTCGAACTCGATAGGTGTCCATCATGGATACTGCTGCCACTCGATCGGTTCCAAATCGATCTAAAACTGCCTCATAAATTTCAAGCCGGCGGTGCGATTCGACATCAATATCGATATCTGGCAGCGAACTTCGCAATGGCGACAAGAACCGCTCCATTACTAGTCCATGATTAAGTGGATTCAACGCTGAGATTCCAAGCAGATGGTTTACGTAACTGCCCGCTCCAGAGCCGCGAGCTGCCACTCGAATTCCGCGGGCCTTGGACAAATTGACCACTTCTGCCACAGTTAAAAAGTAACTGGCAAATCCAAGTTTCGAAATTACCGAGAGTTCTGCTTCTAAACGTTCGCGAACTTCAGTTTCAGTCAATCCGGTTGAGAATCTCGGTGCGCTCATCACTGCTTCACATCTGCTGCGTAGGACTGAATCTGCCTGAACTGCTTCGGCTTTGATGGTCTCGTCATCCCGATACTTTGACTTTGGACGGTTCCAAGTCAAATCAAATCTGGCAGTCGGTTTGGACTGCAGAATTACATCTAGTTCGGGAACAAAAACTTTGCCGATCCCCAAGTCCGCAACAGGATCAATTACAAACTCCATCCCAAGCTGATTTGTGTTTTGCCAAACTTGTGAGGTGGCAGCAATATCAAAATTTGCGGTGTAACTGATTTCATTCAACACCTGCCACATTTCATCAGCAGATTTCAAATAACCTTCAGCGTTAACTCGATCTACTGATTTTTCTGAGACTGTTACCAATCTTCGGGTTGCATCCAAAATATCAATCGTTTTTGCATTTTTGCGATCAACGTATCTGACCGCATTAGTAAGTACTGCCGGAATCTGATTGGTATCAAAAAACTTCCACAGCCGAGCTGCAGCTGGGGTTGAATAATTGATTCGAAAGTTGGATGAGTTTGAGTTTGGGGTGGAGCGCGTATCGCGAGATTGATGCGACACCAGCTCTCCATAAACCCTCGCGCCTGAGTTTCGCCAGGTATTTAAAAGCCCTGCTGCTTGTGAGAGTTTTCCTGCAGCAAATGCTCTACCGACATCAGAGTTCTGACCAATCAGTAAAGCCACCTCGGCTTCAGTAATTTCAATAATCTCCCGCAACACAGCAGGTGTTATTCCACCAATCTCGGCAGTGGCACTGGCTAATCTGTTTAATGCAGTGAATCCGTTTCTACCTTTTCCTAAAATCAAAACTCGAGCCGGATTTAAATCTCTTGCTCCACCACCAAATCGTGGCGTCACAGTTTTGAGTGATTGCGTGTCTAACAGTGGAAGTTCTAATCCCAGAATTGGTTTAACCCCAGCAGCAACTGCAGCCTGCACAAATTTGATTGCACCGAATAAACCATCTCGATCTGTTAGCGCAAGTGCTGGCTGTTCGGCCGCAGCTTCAACAAGATCCGGTGGATGATTTGCACCGTATCGAATTGAATAGTTTGAAGCTACGTGCAAATGAATGAATTCCATGTGTCACTACCTGCGATATCTCATTAGTCAAAAACTCGAATCAATCGCCAGGGGTAAGCGCTGCTAGATGTTAAAGAATCTCGAAAAGCAATATCTGCAATCACTGCACCACTCTCAGATTTAGCTTCGATTCGCCAAATTCGCCAAGTGATCTCAGCGCCATCAGAGTCAGCGAACTCTGTGGTGGATTTCCACCACGGACCCACCTCAATCCAAAACATCAAAACCTGTTGAACCGAATACCAACGGTTCTTCCAATTAAATGACTTCGGGATACCAGCTTCACTCTGCACATCTATTTCAATTGCAATGGGTCGTTTACTCATTTACTCAGCCTCTTGTACGAAAATCTCTTGAGAATTCCTGAAGCTCGACCCACCGCTAGATCCATCGAATCGACCCAACTCGAGGAGGTGCGGTCCGACCGCGCCCGATAGCTAGAGCTATCGGGCGGCCGGTTCACCGGCCGTTTCAGTTCAGGTGGGTCGAGGACCGTTGGTGTAACGGGACACAGCAC
>JBIKSQ010000116.1:0-4585 GCA_044348555.1 Candidatus Nanopelagicales bacterium
AAGGCGTTGAAGGCGCGGTTGCTGCGATTGAAGACGAAATCGCCCCAGCAATTATGGGATTCGACGCAACTGAACAGCGCTTGATCGACCAGACCATGATTGATCTTGATGGCACAGCCAACAAGAGCCGGCTGGGCGCTAACGCGATTCTCGGTGTCTCCCTAGCTGTTGCGCATGCCGCAGCCAGCAGTGCAGACCTACCGCTTTTCCGCTACATCGGTGGACCAAACGCACACACTTTGCCAGTTCCAATGATGAACATTTTGAATGGTGGCGCGCACGCTGATACATCAGTCGACATTCAAGAATTCATGATTGCTCCAATTGGCGCTCCGACCTTCCGTGAAGCTCTGCGTCAGGGCACTGAGGTCTACCACGCTTTGAAGAGTGTGCTGAAGAAAAAAGGTTTCGCAACCGGCTTAGGCGATGAAGGTGGTTTTGCGCCGAACCTTCCATCCAACCGAGCTGCCCTCGAACTAATTGCAGAAGCAGTTGAGCTAGCAGGATTGAAGCTAGGTTCAGACGTTGCGCTTGCACTAGATGTTGCAGCAACCGAATTCCACAAAGATGGCAAGTACACCTTTGAAGGCAAGCAGTTGTCAGCCCAGGAGATGACTGATTACTACGCTTCTTTGGTTGCCGACTTCCCAATGGTTTCGATTGAAGATCCACTGTCTGAAGATGACTGGGACGGCTGGGCTGCAATCACTGCTCAGCTTGGTTCCAAAGTTCAGCTTGTAGGCGATGACCTATTCGTAACCAACCCAGTACGTCTAGCTGACGGAATTGCACGTGGCACCGCGAACGCGTTGTTGGTAAAGGTAAATCAGATTGGTACTTTGACTGAAACACTTGATGCCGTATCACTTGCACACCGCAGTGGTTACCGTTGCATGATGAGCCATCGCTCAGGTGAAACTGAAGATGTCACGATTGCTGATTTGGCTGTTGCGGTTGATGCCGGCCAGATCAAAACAGGTGCACCAGCTCGATCTGAGCGGGTTGCCAAGTACAACCAGTTGTTGCGAATTGAAGAAGAACTCGATGATGCTGCGGTCTATGCAGGTGCAGCAGCATTCCCACGCTACAAGAAGTAAATTAGCGACATGTTTAAGCGGCGGTCTGATGAATCAACCAATTCATCTGGCCGCCGTAACATTATTAATCTAGTCAACGGCCGATTTTTTGGCTTTGCGGCGATTTTGATTATTGCGTTAGGTCTTGTGGGTGTTCCACTGCAGCAACTCGTCACTCAAAACTTCCAAATTTCACAACTGCAATCACAGCTAGCAAACTACACAAAAGTTATTTCTGAACTACGACTTGAGCGTGAGCAATGGGAAGACCCTGCTTTTGTAAAGGCACAGGTGCGTGAGCGAATGGCCTATGTGATGCCAGATGAAGTTGGATACATTGTTTTGGATTCAACCGAAGTTCCGGCAGCGGTGAATTACCGGCTGGGAACTCCAATTCCGCCAAAGCCTTGGTTTGCAACTGTGCTGGACTCTCTCGAAACGGCAGGTATGACCGCCGGTGTTGAGGATTTGAATGAGTGATCTGAATTCACCAGATATTGCACAGGCAGATCTGGATGCGATGCAGCGGCAGTTGGGAAGAGCTGTGCGGGGCGCAGTTGCTGTAGTTAGCCGCTGTAAATGTGGTGAACCAAATGTTGTGAAAACCTTGCCGAGATTGCCCGATGGCACTCCATTTCCAACAACCTACTACCTGACTTGCCCGCGCCTCAGCAGTCTGCTTGGGACGCTGGAGGCAGATGGTTATATGCGGGAGTTAGAGATGTTGCTCGAAACTGACCCTCAAATTGCTGCCCAATACTCGAGTGCGCATGAAAGTTATCTAGCAGACCGAGCAGAGTTGGGTGAAGTTTCGGAAATTGCTGGCATCAGTGCTGGCGGTATGCCAAACCGAGTGAAGTGTCTGCACGTCTTGGTGGCTCATTCTCTAGCAAAAGGTCCTGGTGTGAATCCGCTTGGCGATTTGACGGTACAAAAGCTTGGGGACTGGTCTGCCGGTTGCACGGGTAGCCAATCATGAAGCGGGTAGCAGCATTTGATTGCGGTACGAATTCAATTCGTCTGCTGATTGCTGAGTTTGAAAATGGTGAAGTGCGCGAGCTTGATCGTCGAATGACAATCGTGCGTTTGGGTGAGGGGATTGATCAGACGGGAGAGTTCAGTAGCGATGCTTTGAAGCGAACTTTTGTGGCCGTTGATGATTTTGCAAAAGTGTTGAAGGACTACGAAATTGATGCGGTGCGCTTTGTTGCGACCTCTGCCAGTCGAGATGCGCGCAATCGGGCAGAGTTTGAAATAGGAATTTTTGAGCGCCTTGGTGTGAAACCCGAAATCATTAGTGGTGATGAAGAAGCCGAACTATCTTTTCTAGGAGCTACTGCCGAGCTTTCACTCTCCGAAAGTGGCCCCTTTTTGGTGATTGATATCGGTGGTGGTTCAACCGAGTTTGTGATTGGTGATACGACTCCAGCAGCGGCTCGATCTGTGAACATCGGCTGTGTGCGCATGACCGAACGTCACCTACAAAGTGACCCACCCACAGAGGCCGAAATTGCCGCCGCTGAACTAGATATTGATGCTGCGATTGCAGAAGCTATAAAAGTTGTAGATGTATCTCAAGCCAAAGAAGTGATTGGTCTAGCGGGCTCAGTCACCACGGTTGCAGCAATGGCTATGGGGCTTGAAAAGTACGATCGAAATTTAATTCACCGAACAGTTCTCTCGAGTGAGCAAGTTGAAGCCGCATGTAACCGGCTTTTGTATAAAACGCAGGAGCAGCGTTCACAGCTTCCCTTTATGCACCCCGGCAGAATTGATGTGATTGGCGCCGGCGCTTTAGTCCTCCGGCAAATCATGCGAGCGCTTCCCCAAACACATTTACGCATTAGCGAGCATGATATTTTGGATGGTATTGCGGCTCGGCTGGCTTTGTCGCTGGACTAGTTTTCGGTATCCGGTGCTGGTGGGGGAGTTTCATCTGTTCGGTACATCGAAGGCCTGCGGGGTGGTTGATCGCCGTATTTATTGGTGCGTGGCTGAGATGGCCACAAGCTTGCACCAAGCAGCACAAAACTAGAGATGTTGGCAATTCCAATCACGGGATTGAGCGAGTCTGCGCTTGTGACTTGTGCTGCTGAAATCAAGTTCGCTGCAACCCCAAGGCCAAAAACGATGCCAACCCAAATGCCACTCAAGCCGATGTCATGCATTCGCCGAACCAGCAAAGTTAAAAGCGGTATTGCAAACGCAAAAATGTAAATTCCGACGGCGAGCATTAGAGCCAAAGAGATCGATGCTGCTTGCGTATCTGCACTTCGAACAGAACTCGCTGCCAGTACCGTGATACCAACTGTGACCAGCACCATGATTAGTACTGCGAATAAAACAAAATTCCAATATTCCGAGCGGGATGCCCGCCCTTTTATTGAGAAATACTTTTTGTAGGCGGAAACAACTGCGTCGTTGAAATTCATATCTACCTCTTGGTCTCAGGCATTCGAAAGCTCATCACCACAAAGATTAGAGTGAAACCAGCCGCAAGCGCGAACGGAACCGAAAAACTGCCGCTGCTATCGAGTAGGAATCCCGCAATCAAGGGTCCAAAGATCGCGCCAAAATCTGCTGCCATTTGATACGTGCTTACGACTCGCCCACTCTTTTGACCGTGGGTCACATCCCCAACCACTGCAGTCGGGGCGCTGGCAAGGAAACTGCCGGCCAACCCCATCAAAATCATCGCCAAAATCAACACCAATGGCGATTGAGTAAACGCCAAAACAGTAAGCCCAACCACCGTGAAGGAGTTGCCCAGAATCATGCTGATGCGGCGACCCTGCGAATCCGTCAATCGACCGGCATATACCAGCAAGCTTGCTTGGCTGATTGAACTAACCAGAAACGCGATGCTAGCAACCGCTGGACTCAAATCCAGCAGTTGAATAACCATGAGTGGAATTAGTGCATTCAACACTCCAAAGCGAACTAGGCCCACATTGAAGTTTGTGCCGAGCGCACTTAGGTATGCAGCGGAACGCAAAGCAGTTGATATTTTTAAAGCTGATTCAGTGGACTCGTTTGCGTTTTCTAACAGGTGTGCCTGGCTCAAGTGTTTCCAACTGACTGCACTTGCTGCCAATAATGTGATTGCGTAAATAAAGAAAGGGGAGCGCAGCGAAAGTGCAACAAAAATTCCACCAACCGCTGGACCGGCCAACCCGCCAATCAAGAATCCACCAGACCAAGCACTTGCAGCCCGGCCGCGTAGTTCGGCTGGCACGATCCGAATCAGCAATGCCATTGCGGCCACAGTGAACATGGTGCTACCAAATCCACCTAAGCCGCGCAGGATTAAAAGTTGCGTGAAGTTTTGACTTAGACCCGCAAGTGCTGAAGAGACTGAAACGATGATGAGTCCCCAGCTGAGTACGCGGCGTTCGCCAATTCGATTGACCATTGCTCCTGCTGGTGGTGCTGCAATCAATCGAGTGAAAGCAAAAACCGAGATGACTGAACTTGCAGCCAGCGCCGAAACGCCAAACTCAGATGCGAAC
>JBIKSQ010000117.1:0-4566 GCA_044348555.1 Candidatus Nanopelagicales bacterium
GGCATCCAACTTGTCATCTTGCAAAGTTACTTTCTCAACAACTCGTTCAGCATCTCGACTTGGCCAACCCAAATTAACCAAAGCCGCAACCACATCAGAGCTTGCGGTTGCTTGCGCTGCCGGTTGCGGAAGCCGATCTCCTAATTCCAAGATAAGTCGGGCTGCACTTTTTTTGCCAACACCTGGAATTCTGATCAATGCTGCTTCATCGCCCTCACGCAAAGCCCGCGCAAGATCTGCTGGATTTGTCGCAGCCAAAATTGTTAGAGCAAGTTTGGGTCCAACGCCCGAAACTTTCTGAAGCGCTTCGAACATTGAACGTTCTGCCGGATCGGCAAAACCAAACATGGTCCACGAATCTTCACGAACAACCAGTGCTACATCTATTTGCGAAACTTCGCCAACTTTTACCGCGCTCAATGCCCGTGGGGTTGGAATCACTTGGTAGCCAACTCCGCCAACATCAATCATTAACGAAGTAGGCAGAGCACTAACAACTGTGCCTCGCAAAAATGTAATCATTTGACTCTTTTCATTGCCGCTGCAATTCGATCGTTCGCACTGCCCCGCCAAGCCTGACAGATTGCGATGGCCAAAGCATCGGCGGCATCGGCAGGTTTTGGAATTTCATCCAGATTCAAAATCTTTCGCACCATCTCGCCCACTTGAGCTTTTTCCGCCCGGCCACTACCGGTGACGGCTGCTTTTACTTCGGTTGGTGTAAAACTTCGAACCTGCGCCCCATAGTTCTGGGCCGCTACAAGGGCCAACCCCGAAACCTGAGCCGTTCCCATGACAGTCCTCACGTTGGCTTGGGCAAAAACTCTTTCCACTGCTACAAAATCTGGTTGAAATTCTTCAAAAAGTTGAATCAGTGCGGAGTTAATGAGTGCCAATCGTTCTGGTAGCTCGAGATTTGGGTCAGACTTTATGACTCCAACTGAGAGAAGCGCTGGTTTCCCATGCATCTCAATCACCCCGTAACCACAACGGGTAAGTCCGGGATCAATTCCAATAATTCGACTCATGACAGTCAAAGACTAGAGGCAACCGAGCGAATGAAGTTGAAACTCGCCGCCCGTAATCAACGATTGCCGCTCAAACCTGCAACTAGGCGTCAAGCTCTGCCATTACTGCGTCGCTAACATCAAAGTTTGCAAACACATTCTGCACATCGTCGCTGTCCTCGAGAGCATCTATCAATTTGAAAATCTTTCGGGCTGATTCAGCGTCAAGCTCAACCGTCACACTTGGAATAAATGACGAGTCGGCAGAGTCATACTCAATTCCTGCGCTTTGCAGTGCTGAACGAACTGGAATCAAATCACCAGCCTCAGAAACAATTTCAAAAACTTCTCCAAGATCATTTACTTCTTCAGCACCGGCATCAAGCACCGCATCAAGCACGGCATCTTCGGTAAGCCCTTCCTTTGGGACGATGACTACACCTTTGCGATTAAACAAGTAAGCAACTGATCCTGGATCAGCAAGGTTTCCACCATTTTTACCCATTGCAGTTCGAACTTCACCTGCGGCTCGATTCCGGTTATCGGTCAGGCATTCAACCAAAACAGCGACCCCATTAGGCCCATATCCCTCGTACATGATTGTCTGCCAATCAGCGCCACCAGCTTCTGCACCCGAACCACGCTTCAGAGCTCGTTCAATATTGTCGTTTGGCACTGAAGCTTTACGCGCCTTTTGAATTGCGTCATAAAGGGTTGGGTTACCAGCTGGATCAGCTCCGCCTGTGCGGGCCGAAACTTCAATGCTCTTAACTAACTTTGCAAAGAGCTTTGCTCGCTTTGCATCAACCGATGCTTTCTTATGTTTAGTGGTCGCCCATTTGGAATGTCCCGACATCGCAAGCCTCCTTTGCTCTAGGCCGAATGAACTAAGTTTAGGAAATACTTATGAATTCTTAAATCCGAGGTCAGTTCTGGATGAAATGACGTAGCCATCACTGCACCTTGTTGAACTGCCACAATCGCACCCGAATGCAATCCGGTTTCTATCTTGGCAAGAATTTCCACACCCGCACCCACTTGTTCCACCCATGGTGCCCGAATGAAGACTGCGGTGATTGGTTCAGTGGTGATTTTCGGAGCGTTCAGCTCAGCTTCAAAACTGTCCACCTGACGGCCAAAGGCATTGCGCCGAACACTCATGTCGATTGCCGAAAAAGTGATTTGATCTGAGCGGCCATCTACCAACGTGCTCGCCAACATGATCATCCCAGCGCAAGACCCATAAACCGGAAGCCCTGCTGTGATTCGCGCTTGTAACGGTTCGACTAAGTCAAAAGAAACTGCAAGCTTCGAAATTGCGGTTGATTCACCGCCGGGCAGTACAAGCCCCGAAACTTTTGCAAGACCTGCTTCGTCTCGGACGAGCATCGTTTCAACGCCACAGGCTTGCAGCATCTGCTCGTGTTCCCGAAAGTCACCCTGCAGTGCAAGTACACCAACTGGAAGCATGCTTACCAGCCGCGTTCAGCCAACCGATGTGGAACCGGAATATCAGCAACGTTGATACCAACCATGGCTTCACCCAAACCGCGTGACACGTTGGCTAACACATCAGGGTCGTTGAAAGCGGTGGTGGCTTTCACAATCGCAACCGCTCTGGCGGAAGCCACTTTTGGATCAGCTGGTCGACCTGGTGCAAGATTGAAAATACCTGATCCAACAAACACGCCATCGGCACCAAGCTGCATCATCATTGCAGCGTCAGCTGGTGTTGCAATTCCACCGGCAGTGAAAAGTACAACTGGCAGTTTACCGGCAGCGGCAACTTCGCGAACGAGTTCGTATGGTGCTTGCAGTTCTTTCGCAGCCACATAAAGTTCGTCTTCCCGCATCGCAGATAGTTTGCGAATCTCGGCAGCAATCGTGCGCATGTGAGTAGTGGCGTTTGAAACATCGCCAGTTCCGGCTTCACCTTTTGAGCGAATCATTGCGGCACCCTCGTTGATTCGGCGTAAAGCTTCACCAAGATTTGTTGCACCACAGATGAAAGGAATTGTGAATCCCCACTTATCAATGTGGTTCGCGTAATCCGCTGGGGTTAAAACTTCGGACTCGTCAATGTAATCCACACCGAGAGATTGCAAAATCTGAGCTTCTACAAAATGGCCAATTCGTGCTTTAGCCATTACTGGAATCGAGACTTTGGCAATGATTTGCTCAATCATGTCTGGATCCGACATGCGGGCTACGCCACCCTCGGCTCGAATGTCAGCTGGCACCCGCTCGAGTGCCATAACTGCAACCGCGCCCGCGTCCTCAGCAATTTTGGCCTGCTCTGCGTTTACAACGTCCATGATGACGCCGCCCTTGAGCATTTCAGCCATTCCGCGCTTGACGCGGCCAGTGCCAACTACGGGTTCTGAAGCATGATTAGACACAGTTCACCTTTTCTGAAGTATCGAAGGGGCCAAGGATACGATTAAAAGGCCTAATCTGCCTTCGAGGCAGTAGCAGATGGGGAATTAGCGGGTTTTGGCATCTCAACCCTTACAGTCGAACTAACCCGATCCACGATTAGCCACCACACGTTGCCCGGCTGAATCGCAATTTCGACCCCATTTTTATCGAACCATTGAGGTAGATCAGCCGTGGTAGGGCGAGACCAACTGCCATAGAAACTTTGCCCCTGGGTCAAAACCCAGCCGGCCCCTGACCCAGTTGTTTTGGCGTAGGGCGTAACGGACCCATCCGAGAATACAAATGGACTAGGCAGCAGATCGACCTGTTGAATGAAAATCGTGGTTGCGCTGGCTCGTTCAAGCAAGCCGCTACTGGTCAGTGAGTTTGTAACTGAGCCGTCAGCTGATATCAACCACTTTTTTGACGAAGCGCTCCAAACAAAACTTTTTCGGGACGAATTCCAGATTGCCTCTACCGATACAGGAATCTTTCCTGGAGTTAACAACTCTCCAAATTTCCAGGTTGCGCCGGCTGTTAACTTCGCAGCGTTCAAATCCGACAATCGCGAGATTAATTCAGACGTGTTCGCCACCAAATCGTGAGGTGCGTATCGACTGGCATCGCGCGAATAACCAGTTCCACCTTGAGGTTCTCCAATCAACTGCATGGTTGAACTCGTTAGATAGGGGACTAATTTTGAAGTAGAGCCGGAATAAGCAAAACCAGGTCTGCCAAAGGCGGCCGCTAGATCGATATCAGTAATTCTGGCACTGCGCACTGGACCAACTGTTTCTGGCAGGACTGAGTTGTAGACCGCCATCAAACGAGTTAATCCATACTCGACCGGTTCAACAATCACAATGTCAGCAACATTCAAGTTCAACTGTGGTCTTGCTGCTGGCACATCATCAATCTTGACCAGTACCACTGGATTGTCTGGCTCGTAACAGTCGCCAGTCAACGGAGAAATACTGCAGGCAGCTTCAGTCGGTGAAGCAGTTGTCTCATCAACAGTTGGCGCCAGGGTTGCAGAACCGCAGGCAGCTAACAAAAAACTTACTAATACAACAACCGAAGTTCGTCTCAACGTAATCGCGCCAAGCTGCCCGGAACAGAATCAGCCATATCGATCGCCCGT
>JBIKSQ010000119.1:0-4514 GCA_044348555.1 Candidatus Nanopelagicales bacterium
TTGAGCGCCGAGATTTCGTGCCGCTTATTTTCATTGGAATATTTGATATCGGAGCAAACTTGGCTTTTGGGATTGCGACCACGAGCGATTTACTTTCAATAGTTTCAGTTCTCGGATCGATCTATCCAGTGTTTACAGTTTTGCTGGCTTGGTGGTTGCTTAAAGAACGTTTGCTGAGTGTTCAGTACTGGGGAGTGCTGTTAGCAATGATTGGTGTCGGTGCAATCGCTGGAGGTTAGTGTCGCTTTATTGAAGCCGCGTTAATGCAATACCTGGCATCTGTCGGAAAACCAAAACCTTCGCCGTAAAACACGTGGCCTAGATGTGAGTCACAAGCGGCGCAGACAACTTCGACGCGACGCATTCCAAAACTTCTATCTTCGATGAGCCTAACTCCGGCATCGTTGTCGGGTTTCCAGAATGCTGGCCATCCACATCGAGCATCAAACTGATTTTGAGCATCAAACAATTTGTTTCCACATGCAAAGCAGCTGTAGTAACCATCCGCGGGTTCTTTTTCGTATGGAACTGAGAAAGCGGGTTCGGTATGTGCTTTACGGAGGATTTGAAAATTGTGTTTTGGCAAAATGGCTTTCCAGGTTGGAAGCTCACCAACAAGGGAGTATTCAAATGAATCGACTTCTTTTTTCCAGAGAGTTGGCGTTTCATTCAGAAACTTTGAAATGTTTTCGTAGCGATTTTCATCTTTGCTGGAATGCGCAGATTTTGTGAGCGCTACTTGATTCACTAAGCCATGCGAAATGAAGGCATCAAGCAAAGTGGGCCCGCCCTCGACCACCAGCCTATGCATCCCTGCCTCAGCCAATTTTTGCAAAGCCATCGAAAGGTTTTCAGGCTCGTAATAAATCGCTCTCTCGCGATCGGCCAGTTCGGCAGCAGAGGTGAGAAGGAAATCTGCAATCCCTGAAACCGCATCGAACCTATTCGCATCATTAGTGAAGCAAACAAGATTGGATCGGGAAGGTAATCCCGCTGCTGCCCGAAGCTCTAAGTAGAGCGGGTTGTGATTTAGCTTCCGATAATTCTCACTCAAAGCAGTTTTTGCACTCACTAGTACCGCATCTGAAACTGCCCGATTGGCCACCAGCCACTTCAGATCTTCCGCACTGCTAAGTCCCCGAGATGAACCAGCTCCATCAGTCCAGGCGCCCTCTGCTGAACTAATCATGGCGGCACGTAATCCCTTTGCGGGAAAGGTGAGGAGGTCAAATAGTTGCTTTTCAGTTCCAATCATGTGTCCATAATTGCAGAATGCTCTAAGTTCCGCTCGTGCAGGAAACAATTGATATCCGAAGTCTCACTATTGAGCTGTCTCCCAAGGAGCTGGTTGCCGGGTTAATTCCGCCGCCGCATTTTCTAGATGTCCGTTTTGAAAACTACATCCCGGACTTAAATCAGCCCACCCAGAGTCTGGCTGTCACTGAGTTGTTGGATTTCGCTAAATACATTAACGCTCCGAAAAAGTTCTGGGGTCGGAAATCTCCCGTTCGTAAACCTGGCATTTATTTAGACGGGGGATTTGGGGTGGGTAAGACTCACCTGCTTGCATCTTTGTGGCATGCAGTGGATGGCGAAAAAGTTTTTGGCACATTTGTGGAATACACAAATTTGGTGGGTGTGCTTGGCTTTGCGCAAACTGTCGATGCTTTGAGTCAATTCAAATTGGTTTGTATCGATGAGTTTGAACTTGATGATCCCGGTGACACGGTTCTCATGTCTACATTGCTAATGAGATTGGTTGAAAACGGAGTCTTTTTAGCTGCAACCAGCAACACCCTTCCTGATCGCTTAGGCGAAGAGCGCTTTGCCTCTGAGGATTTCGCCCGAGAAATTCAAGGGTTAGCAAATCATTTTGTTTCGTTACGGATTGATGGTGATGACTACCGCCATCGAAACCTCGACAGCGTTACCGCTCCTGTGCAGGGTGATTTGATATCATTTTTATCAGGTTTGAACGGGGACGAAACTCGGGTTGGTTTCAACTCATTTGAAGAGATAACGTCATTTTTATCCACCCTGCATCCGTCCAAGTATCAAAAGTTAGTGTCGAATTTTGATTTTTACGCCATCCAGGGAATCTCGACTATTTCCGATCAAGCCATTGGTTTGCGATGGGTGGTTTTCATTGATCGGCTTTACGACCTGGACGTGCCCATCCTTTACAGCGGAGAGTCCGTGGCAAACTTGTTTAGCGTCGGGCTTTTGAAGAGCGGCTATCGAAAAAAGTACCGCAGGGCATTGTCCAGAATCGCAGCGCTCGCCGAGCTAGGAAAAAAACATTCGGTTAACTAACGAAATCATTATTTCTGAGGATTCGAATTCTTTTTTTGATATTGTCAGATTATGAAAAAAATCGTCTCATTTTTATCAGCGTTCACGCTGTTGTTCGTAACTTTGTCGGCGGCTTTGCCTGCCCAAGCTAACGGTGGAATTGTTATTACGCCGAATAAGCTCACACCGTCCCATTCGGAATCCATCACGGTTGACATTACAGGGCTAGATCCAACGAAGGAATACGAACTAGGAATTGCTCTAATCCATAACCAAACCCTGGGACCCGGCTATCTAAATGGTTTCGGTGGTCCAGTTTCGGTTTTTCAGTCAGCTTCAGGTACATACAGTTGGACTGGTCTATATCAACCTAACTGGGATATAGACCCAGATGAGCAGTTACAAGACGGCGTGGATTACGAGACACTGTATTTCGACGTTATTTTTGGTCTTTTCCCATCGAAATTCTATGTGATTGAAAAAGATGCGGTTGTGAATACCGTGGATGACTTTGCAGCACTTTCAGCTCAGCTCTACCCAAGTTCACAAAATGGCATAGGTACCATGGAATTTTCTGGTAGTGGTTATGTTGATGGAGAGTTCATCAGTGGAGAAAGCGTTACCGTGAGTGGATCTGGGTGGGGTGATGTTGGCACTATGGGTCTGGTGGGCACTGCCTTGGTTCCAAAGGTTTTTGGAGAGACTGGGTCTTATACATTTTGGACCAACTATTTCGATAATGGAATCTTTACGCCGCTTTTTGACGAGGACCAGGATACGGCCGATGGTGAGTTTGAATCATTAGTTACTGTTGAACCATTTCCTGCCGGTGAATACATTTTGTGGACGTATTTCTTTGCTTTTGAAACATTACAGGCGCCATTTTCATTGAATGAACTTCGAGCCACCTATCAGATGGGCTATAACGTTGAAGAAATTGCGACGTCGAATGCCGATGCGCCAGTGTTTACGGATGACACGTTGGCAGGCACAGCTAACGTTGGAACCGCATACAGTGATTCAGTCACCGCTACTGGTGCTACTTCACTCACATACTCTGTGGTTGAAGGTTCACTTCCGAATGGTTTGACATTGAATGCCTCCACGGGCGCTATCACTGGCACTGCAACAACTGCTGGAGAGTTTGATTTCACAATCAAAGCAGAAAATGCAGATGGGTACGTCGTCGCTGAGTTCACGATTGTTGTTTCTGAAGCAAACGCGGAACCTCCTGTTTTCACTGATGAAACTTTGGCATCTTCTGCGACTGTAGGGAGTAGCTATAGTGATTCGGTTTCAGCTTCCGGTTCTGGTGTCACTTATTCGATTGATGAGGGAGCACTTCCAAATGGTCTTTCGTTGAATTCTTCGACTGGCGCAATCACAGGAACTCCTACGGCAGCTGGTGAGTACACATTCACGATTCGGGCGCAAAACAGCGACGGTAGTGATTATGCTGAATTCACGATTGTCGTGAGTGAACCTGACGAAGAAACTGTTGTGGAGCGAGTTTCTCGGCATCAATTCGTAGTGCTTGACGGCTTCCCGCGTTGGTACTCCAACAACAAAGATATCTGCCATGTCGCGCAGAACAACGTAGTTGTATTCACCAACGTTGGACGATGTGTAGTGAGTACCCGTGACTCAGGAAACATCAATAGTGATCGGATTTTCAGAGTCACTGGCGAAAAGGGTGAATCTGGCGATGGCCGGGTCAATGCTTTTGAAGTTTACTTTGCTAAAGGTTCTTCGATTCTAAGTGCAAAAGCGATGGACAAATTGTCGACTCGTGCTGCAAAGATAAAGAATGATTCAGTAGTTGTCTATGGATACAGTGCAGGTAAAAAATCACTTGCTAAGGCAGACCGATTGGCTAATCGTCGAGCTAAGGCTGTCGCGGCATTCCTTGAAGACAAGGGCGTCTCGGTAACAATGGTCCGAGGAGTAGGAAGCACCTTCCAGAACAAGAAGAAGAGCTGGAAGAACAAGCGAGCCCTGATTCAAATCAGTAGATTTGTGGGTTAGTGGTTTTATGAAAATGGGCCTAAACCAGTTCGGTTTGGGCCCATTTTCGTTGTCTAGAAATGTGATCAATTGCTCTGGTGGTCGATACAGGATTCGAACCTGTGACCTCTTCCATGTCAAGGAAGCGCGCTAACCAACTGCGCCAATCGACCGTATTGAGTTAAAAAAGAGGTGGAGACGGGATTTGAACCCGTGTA
>JBIKSQ010000120.1:0-4507 GCA_044348555.1 Candidatus Nanopelagicales bacterium
AATTCGATTCGCCACATCAAGAACTTGGATCTTCACATCAGCAGCTGTGTTGGTCCAAACTGTTCCGTCGCCTTCTTCAGTCCCGATGACTCCACCAAAAAGTCGCATGGATTCATATTCGAGTGTTCCTGGAGGCCAAGCGCCTGTGATGCGGGGTGTGGCAAATACCTCTCCTTGAGTTGAGATTTTGTCAAAATTAGACTCGTACTGAGTTAGACCAGCGAGTAATCCGACGGTGGTCACGCCACTGGCCTTGGAATTAACGACCTTAACGTTATACATGCTGCCTTCTTCGGCCCGTCCAGCCAGCGCACCGACAAATGCATTACCAGTGATGTCAAAGTCTCTCAAAGTTAAATCTCGAATCACGTAATGTGTGATGTAACCAAAAAGTCCTGACAACTCGTTTAGACCGTCAAGCTCTAAGTTTCTAATTGTGAAACCGTTGCCATCAAGAGCGCCCCGCCAATTGTTGACGACTGCGTCATCGCCCCAGCCATCGTTCCAGGTACCAATCGGAAGCCAGTCGTAACCGGCCAAATCGATGTTGCTGGTGAGTTTGAAGTACTTGTTCATGTGGCAGCGCATTGCATTGAGCTCATCTGCAGTGCCAATCAAATAAGGGTTGGAGCGAGTCCCGGTGCCGCTACTAAAGGTGTCATCCAACTTGGTTACTTCCATGGTGAAAGAGTTAGAGGCAGATGGGTTCGTAGCGCTTGCTTCGAGAGTGAGGGTCGCGGAGTTAGTTGGGACGAGGCTCGAGTCAAAAGGACCTGAGGCCACTATGTCATCAGCCCACGTACTCTGATACGACTCGGCGGAGAAGATTTCGGTGCCATCAATTGACACTTCCCACTTCATGTCTTCATAGCGCTTTTCCATGTAGAAATCTGGATCAGATTTCTGGGTAATTGGAAGCCGCATGTGAAGTGCGCTGTCGCACAGCAAAGCGGTGATGCCGGAGTTGTTTGTGCCGTTTGCATTTGGTGGCAAAACTAGGCCGGATGCGGCAGCAGGAGCAGCGGCTAGGAGTGAGCTGGCCAGCAGAGCTGCTGTTAAGACTGGGGTGAAGATTATTTTTCTCATATGCCCTCTAAGAGTTAGACGATTTACAGAAGAACAGTACCAATTGCAGTAATAATTTTCGGGTTAAAGAGATGAGGCCTCACTCACATAGTCGGTTTTTACCATAAAAATATGGGCCGGAGGTTTCCCTCCAGCCCACATTTGTTTGGATTTTTACAGCTTCAGAGTGCGAACCTTCTGGCCACCAATTTCAACCCTAAGCACGTCACCACTCTTGAGTATGAACTTAGAAGTGATGTACCAGTTTCCTACGCCGTTTAGTGAGGCTGAATGAATCTGCTTCACTACTTTGCCGCTTCGAACAACCATTAGTGTGGCCACCTGGCGAGCATTCGCATTCGGCATATTCACAAAGAAGTTACGTGAGCCATCTTTGCTTACTGCACCAACTGAGATTGAAGTGTCCTTGTTGGCACGGCCTTGGCGAATGATTGAAGTGGCATTTGCATCCAAATCAACTCGGGTCCGAATGGTCGGCCATTGCCCATCCTGATGGCGGAACACACTAGTTAGGTCGAACCCGTTAGCTTTCAGGAATTTCGCCGATTTCATTCGCTTTGCGGTCGCCCCGAAACTTGGAACGCCTTCAATATCAGCCGGATTTCCTAACCCACTGTTTATGAAAGTGTTGTAGTACCTAGAGCGATCCAGGTAGTTATCGCCAAGCTCTCCAACCAGCGTACCTATGTTTTCAGTTGAACCGTTGGTGTTGAGTTTTGTCGAAATCAACACATTGCTCAAACGTACTGAGTTTGAGTAGCCTTGGAATGCAGCCACTGACACTGATCCAGCCGGCACCGTTACCGAGCCTCGTGAGATCGTGTTCCGAATTGCTAGCCCATTCGAATCCGCCACTCGACCAATGAAGCCTCCTACTTGTGAAGTTGGAGCTCCAGTAATTTCTATGTTCGCATCGGACGAAACTGCTGTGTAGGAAGAGTTGTCATCTCGTCTTCCGACAAAGCCACCGATTTGATTAATCGTGAGCTCAGGGTTGACCAAGGTTGCGTTAAGCGAGTTATTGGTGCCGTTCGCATCTGCTATTTTTATGTCAGCCTTTGAGTTAATTCCAGTAACGTTGCCCTCATCGTCGTAACCGATGAAACCCCCTACTTCGAAAATTTCGCCTTCACCGACTCTTACGATGTCAATCGAAACGTCGGAGTTGATATCGTGGAAGCCAAAATCTTGAGTGTTACCAGCGAAACCACCTATTTCATCAGAGTAGGGGTACCAATCGTCACCGAGCTCTAGAGTGATATCTGCAGTTAGCGTTGAGTTGGAAACCACAAATGAATCAGCCTCACCCACGAAGCCTCCAAAATTTCGAACTTTTCCATTGCCCAGGTCAATGATGTTTACCTTAGCCTGGATTGTGTCTGCAAATGATTCTTCAGCATCTCCGAAGACACCACCAACATCCTCTATATTGGAAAAAGTTAACTGAGAATTCGGCAACTCAATTTTTACATCGATTTCTACATTTTTGTAAGAGGCACTCTCTCCTGATTCACCAATGAGTCCACCAACATTTGACACATAGTAGCCGTCGTCCAAAACTTGATCCGATTCATAGTTCTTGACTTCTTGGAAGATGATTTCGACGTTGGCTTTGATTCTGGTCCAGTTGCTGCCATCAGCATCATCGTATCCAAGCATGCCACCAACGTTATACACTCCAGAGATACGGACTTCGTTTTCGTTTTGAGCACTATATATTTCAGCATATGGAAGCACCCGGCCAGATATCGTTATTTTGTCGAGAGTTGTTCGGTAATCAATACTTCCGCCCAATAGACCCATATCGTCGCGTCCACTTACAGTGCTGTTGAGAATTTTGACGTTCGATATCGAACCATAGCGAGCTTCACCAAAAAGTGCCCCTGCATCGTATTCGGCTTCTATGTCGAAATTTCGAAGAGTGAGGTCATTAATCGAGTAATAATACATTTCACCAAAAAGCCCGGCATTTGCGCTTAGGCCATTGACAGTTAGGTTCTTGATTGAATGGCCTCTGCCATCAAGGGCTCCTCTCCAAGTTCGGTTGTCAGCTCCAATCGGAATCCAGTCAAATCCAGCTAAATCGATGTCTTGTGTAAGCGCGAAATATTTGTTGTCGTAGCAGCGCATCATGTTAAGTTGATCTGCATTTGATATTAGGTATGGGCTGTTTGCAGTACCAGCTCCGCCGGCGAATTCAGTATCATCAACTGTCAACTCAATATCAAACGAATCAGACAACTCGCCGTAGTTGATCACAGCAACAAGCGTGAAGTTTGCACTACCACTGATGCTTTCCAGTCCTTGGTCCACTAGCGAGGCGTTGAAGGTTGTGTCATCAGCACCAAATCCATCGTTTCCGGTCTGGCCGAGGTAATCGTCATCAAGGAAGACCTCCCAAACCATGTTGTTATGCAAGCCACTATTGGGAACAAGTACATCTGGGTCTGAATCCAGCGTGTAGGGGAGTCGAAAGGAAACAAAGTCCTCACACAGCACCGACGTGATCCCGGAGTTGTCGACCCCGTTTGCGTTTGATGGGAGAATTTGCACATCGGCCGAAGCCGGTGCCACACCAAAAATTGAAGTCAACAGGATTGCTGATGCTCCAATGTTTCCTATGATTTTTTTCATTTTCTATTCCTCCTTAAGCTCTGACGATTATTGGGTTTTAATCCAAACTCAGTTCGAGAACACTAGCCCTCGCCACGGCTGAACAACGTTAAATACATCAGGTAATCATTTTCTTTGGCTAAATGCCCTAATTCCTTTGACATAGTCATGGTTTATTCATTTCTCCACTACTCTTACTCACAGTTTCCGATGTGCGTTGGTCTCTATTACTTGAATGAGGGATGATTTGAAACGCACATTTGCATGGCTCATAGCTTTATCGGTTTTGGCTGTTTATGCAGTTCTCCCGTCGTCTGCAATTTCACCTTTCGCCTCTGTTAGGCCCCTTGCACCTGCAATCGTGCAGGAGTCAGATCAGTACCCCAACAAGATTGTGGTGGCTTATCGAGTGGACAAAGCATTCAAATCGAGTATCAAGAGAATCCAGTATTCAATCGATCGTGGTAAGACTTGGAAAACTTCAAAGAAGAGTCCGATTGTCATCAAGGGACTGTCACCGGGAACTCGCTATCCATTTCAGATGAAGCAAACTTCGGTTTCTGGTCGGGTTGTGGTTCTAAAGCGAGCTTTTACTACTGCGTCACAGCCAGTGGTTGATCCTGATATTCCATCTCCAACTATTCCTGGGTACAGCGTTCAAGAGTTGCTCTGGAATGAGGAGTTTGAAAACGGTAATTCCATAGACACGACTAAATGGACAGCTCGCTATTGTGGCCATTCTGGTGCGAATGGTGGTGGCACCTGCCATAACAACGAATCCCAGTGGTACGTACCGAGCGCCATTCAG
>JBIKSQ010000121.1:0-4476 GCA_044348555.1 Candidatus Nanopelagicales bacterium
TGCGGTCTAAAAATGCGACCGCTGACATGCCCTTAATGGATCACCTGCGGGAATTGCGTCGGCGTCTGGTCGTTTCCGCCATAGCAATTTCCATCGGAATTGTGCCGGGGTGGATTTACTACGATTTTCTTTTTGACTTTTTACGGGCGCCCTTTGATGCCGTGACAGCGGGTTCCCCCAACAGTTCGCTGACTCTGGGTGGAGTGATTGACCCATTCACCTTGCGAGTTCAGGTTGCGACAGTTGCCGGAATCTTTGCGGCTTCACCGATTTGGCTCTCGCAGTTCTGGGGATTCATCACGCCAGGCTTGAAGAAGAACGAACGCCGCTGGACGCTTGGCTTTGTGCTCACCGCACTGCCACTCATTTTTGCAGGCGCCTACCTTGCATACACCGCTTTGCCAGTTGGCTTGCAGCTGCTTCTTGGATTCACCCCAGATAACGTCACAAACCTCATCACTGTTTCGGTGTATTTTGATTTTGTCTTCCGCACGATGCTGGCTTTTGCTATCGGGTTTCTAGCGCCGCTGGTGTTGATTGCTCTCAACTTTGCTGGCTTGTTAGAAGCTCAAACTATTCGCAAGTCGTGGCGGGGGACTGTCATGATCGTGCTGCTGTTTGCTGCAATCGCGACACCTACCGGTGATCCGCTCAACATGATGCTACTCGCAATCCCAATGATGCTGCTGGTTGCCATCGCCTGGGCTGTTGCAGCAGTTAACGATCGGCGTCGCAGACGCCGCGACGCAAAAGCCCAATAGCATTCGCCCACAAAGCCTACGAATGGAACTTATATGTCTAGCCCTGCTGAGCGATACGCCGCAGCGAAACTTAGGCAACAAGAAAGCAAATCAGTTCTAGCGACGTTTCGTGAAAACTATGAGTTTGAGCTCGATGATTTCCAGGTGGCTGCATGTAAGTCACTAGAACAAGGTTTTGGAGTGCTGGTAGCAGCCCCGACTGGCGCTGGCAAAACAGTGGTGGGCGAGTTTGCAATCTATCTCGGACAGCAACAATCCAAGAAAACCTTTTACACAACGCCGATAAAGGCCTTGAGTAATCAAAAATTTAACGAGCTAGTCGAGCGTTATGGTTCCGAGAATGTTGGGCTATTAACTGGAGATGTTTCGGTAAACGGTGAAGCCCCGATTGTCGTAATGACAACTGAAGTTTTGCGCAACATGTTGTATGTAGGTAGTTCAACTTTGCTGAATCTCGGCCATGTCGTGATGGATGAAGTGCACTACTTGGCGGATCGCAGTCGCGGGGCCGTCTGGGAAGAAGTAATTCTGCGACTGCCGGAATCAGTAGCAATCACGGCATTGAGCGCAACCGTCAGTAACGCAGAAGAGTTTGGCGCATGGTTGGAAAGTGTTCGCGGAAACACTGACGTCGTGGTTGAGGAGCATCGACCAGTGCCTCTGTGGCAACTGGTTGCAGCCGAGAACAAGCTGCACGATTTATTCATTGACGAGTCCCAAAAGAAAGTGAATTCGGAGCTCATCAGATTGGCGCGCCAGCAGCAGCAGTTCACCCGCCCTGGCAACCGCAATCGCCGAAACTTCTCCAGGTTTACCCCGTATCGAGACGGCCTGATCAAGTTGATGGACAGCGAGAGTTTGTTGCCTGCTATTTGGTTCATCTTCAGTCGAAAAGGCTGTGATCAAGCGGTTGATCAAATGCTCTCGCTTAATCTTCGACTCACCAACAACCAAGAGGCACAAGAAATCCGAGAATACGCTGAGTCCGAAATCAGAGATCTCCCAGGCGCTGACCTGGTTGCGTTGGAAGCGGACGACTGGCTGCAGGCATTAACAAACGGCTATGCGGCACATCACGCAGGCCTGATTCCAAGATTCAAAATCATCGTAGAAAACCTGTTTCAACGCGGCCTGCTTAAAGTCGTATTCGCTACCGAAACTCTAGCTCTGGGCATCAACATGCCAGCCCGCTCGGTTGTGCTTGAAAAGCTCTCTAAGTGGAATGGTGATGGCCATGTAAATCTCACTGCCGGTGAGTACACCCAGCTAACTGGTCGAGCCGGACGGCGCGGGATTGATGATGAGGGCAACGCAATTGTGCTCTGGCAGGACGATTTAGACCCACTCTCGCTCGCAGGCTTGGCTTCTACTCGGACATATCCGCTTAAATCATCTTTCAAACCTGGCTACACGATGGCTGTTAACACCATTGAAAACATTGGTTACGACCGAACCGCAGAACTTATTGGCTTCTCTTTTGCGCAGTATCAGGCCGATGCAGGTGTGCTTGGACTGAATGCAAAACTTGAAAAGCAACAGTCAGGTTTGGCGGGCTACCGCGAATCAATGGAATGCCACTTGGGTGACTTTTTTGAATACGCCGAGTTACGCGAGCGGCTATCGCAAACCGAAAAAACTGCAGCAAGTTCAAATCGGCAGTTGATTGATCAGATGTCGGTTTCTGATATGCAGGATTTGGAACCTGGCGATGTCGTACTAATTCAAGCCGGTCGTAAAACTGCGCCGGCAGTGGTCTTAGAGGTTCTCATGGCTTTTGGTGAGGACCCGCGCGCTTACGTTCTTACAATCAACAAAGAAGTGCGTAAGGTGCGAGCGAGCGATTTTGCAGGAGAGATAAGGCCATTAACCCGGATCAAGATTCCGCAAGGATTCGATAGCCGCTCTAACAAAGCCAAAGCATTACTAATCAACAAAATGCGTCAGCATGCATACGATGTTCGGCCAGCTAGGGTCAAAGCGCCCAAGAACCACGACGTGGAGAACCAGATTTCGATGGTTCGTTCCGAGATTAAGTCTCACCCCTGCCATGGATGCGATAAGCGCGAAGATCATGCTCGTTGGGGTGAGAGATTCTTCAAACTTAAGCGTGAAATCGATGCCCTTGAGAATCAAATCTCTACCCGCACCAATGTTCTAACTCGGGAGTTTCGACAAGTGTCTGAAGTGTTAGTCGAGCTCGGCTATCTAGATGGGATTGGTCAAGCAGCAAAGGTGACTCAAAGTGGTCAGCTGCTGCGAAACTTGCATTCAGAAAATGCTTTGCTTTTAGCTGAAGGAATCCAGCAGAAAGTTTTTGATGGGTTAGCACCAGCTGAACTTGCAGCTGTTGTTAGCAGTTTGGTTTTTGAGCCACGAAAGGATGAGCCTGAAGGTGGACCGCGAATTAAGTCAGCAAACGTGGTTGACGGCATCCAGGCTCTAGCGAAGTTGTTTACGCAGCTGCGTGAAGTTGAAGCACGACATCGTTTGAACACTGTGTCCAAGCCTGAGGCGGGCTTTGCCTGGCCAATTTATCTTTGGGTAGAGGGAAAGCCACTAAACCGCATCCTGCATGCAGCTGATATGTCCGCAGGTGACTTTGTGCGTACAAGCCGTCGACTTGTTGATGTGTTGGAGCAGATTGGAGCTGTGACTGGTGGCGAAACTAGAGACAACGCCAATGCTGCAGTTCTTGCGATTCGTCGCGGAATTGTTGATACAGACGAAATTAACGATCAGTAATCAATAGCCGCGTGCCATGCACGCTCATGGCGGTTGAGTCCTAAGGTCTCAATGAATTCGCTACTTCTAGCAGTTCGCCAATCACTTTCAAAATTTGGAACTGCAATCTCTTGATTCAGCAACACTACTTTCCGAGCGCGTTCTAGGTAGTCAGCACTTTCAGCAATCAAGTTTGCAATTCGTGGGCGAATCAGGGGATCAGCTGCTTGAGCAGCGCGAATCACGCCATCGAGATCGCCAAACTCCTGCAGCAGTTTCGCAGCTGTTTTTTCGCCAACTCCACTAACTCCGGGCAAGCCATCTGATGCATCACCACGCAGCACTGAAAAATCTCCATATTGCGAGTAAGAGATTCCGTACTTGTCGATTAGGTAGTTGCCATCAACTTTCGTGTGTTTGGAAATGCCAGTGCCAATGTAAAGAACCTGGGATGGTTTTTTATCATCTACGAGTTGAAATAAATCGCGATCACCAGAGACTACAAAAACTTGCCCTTTAGCATCTCGGGCATATTGCGCAACCACGTCATCAGATTCGTAATCAGCCACACCAACGCACGGGACACCCCAACTTGTCAGCACCTGCTTTATTCGATCAACCTGATCGCTCAGAGTGTCCGGCATTTGCTCTTCGTCTTCGGTCGCCACTCGGGCTGTTTTATATGAAGAAATCAGTTCTACTCGCCATTCAGGACGCCATGCCGCATCCCACGCAGTAACTAAATGCTCAGGCTGGTACTTATCAACCAGATAGGTAAGAGCATCCAAAGTTCCCCTGACAGCATTAGCGTGTTCGCCGTTTGGAGCTTGCCATTCTGGCTGTGAAAAGTATGCGCGGTAGTAGACGGTTGCGATATCGACCAACATCAAAGACATGGGGTGAATTATCGACCCTCAACAAGGTATTTTGGGGCTGTGCAAAACTATCTGTCGCGATTAGCCCTTCTGCAGAATCTCCTTGAGCAATCTGAATC
>JBIKSQ010000122.1:0-4425 GCA_044348555.1 Candidatus Nanopelagicales bacterium
AGTGGCGCCAGATTCCACGAGTCGCGAAACCAGGGGCAAGGTCAAGACTTTCTAAAGGTCCGTCCAATTCAAATCAACAAAGGGCTGAAGGCCTAAGCAGTTGAGGCTAAATCTGGGCATGATTGGGCTATGAACAATCATCCAAAGACTGAAATCAAATCCCTCGGCATTCCAAGAATTGAATCGCCAATGTTGGAGCGACTTCATGCACCAAAGTCAGCGGATCGGTATGTTGAAGATGATGACAAGATTTTGTTCGATGACAACCTCAACGACATCATTGAAGGTTTTACAACTGTTGAGGAATTGCCAGCTTTCGAAAAAGCGGGGGCCCGAGAAAAAATCTTCTTCGACCCATCCAAGGTTCGAGTTGGAATAGTTACATGTGGTGGCCTATGCCCTGGCATGAACAACGTGATTGCAGGTTTGGTGCAAGAGTTGAGAACACTCTACGGCGTTAGAAGCATCACGGGCTTTAAAAATGGCTATCAGGGATTTATTGCCAGTTATGGACATGCAATTGAAGACTTGAGTGATGTTGATGTGCAGCCAATGCGTAGTCAGGGCGGCACTGTTCTTGGAACTTCGAGAGGCAATCAAGACCCCGTCGAAATCGTTGATCAACTTGAACAGTCGGGAATCGGAATCCTGTTTGTAATTGGTGGCGATGGGACTATGCGCGGTGCGCAAGGAATCGCAGATGAAGTGAGTCGTCGAGGCCGGATGATTTCAATTGTTTGCATACCGAAAACCATTGACAACGACATTCCATACATTGATCAAAGTTTTGGGTTTCAAACAGCTTTTTCGGAAGCTGCAAGCGCAATTCGCGCAGGTTATGTCGAGGCGACTGCTGCGCCAAATGGAATCAGCATCATCAAACTAATGGGTCGTTACTCGGGGTTCATTGCAGCGTTTGCAGCGCTTGCGGACACCTCTGCAGATTTTGTGTTAGTTCCAGAAGTGCCTTTCAAGATAGAAGGACCAGGTGGCTTCCTCGAACATCTTGAGCATCGCATGCGAGACAAAGGACATGCGGTAATCGTTACTGCAGAAGGTGCCGGGCAGGAACACTTCTCAGAAGAGCTTGGAATCGATGCTTCGGGGAATAAGAAACTCGCAGATATCGGTGGCCTCTTGAGAACTCGCGTGCAATCGCATTTCGATGCTCTCAAAATTCCAATCTCGTTGCGTTACATCGATCCAAGCTACGCAATTCGATCGGTCGCGGCGAACGCCTACGACTCGGTCTACTGCATTCAGTTAGCCCAAGCAGCTGTTCACGCTGCTATGGCTGGCAAGACCGAGGTTGTGGTCGGCCGCTACCGGCGCAGATTCGTCCATTTGCCAATTCCGCTGCTGGTCAGCAAGACCAACCAAATCAACCCAGAGGGTGATCTTTGGTGGTCAGTATTGGAGAACACAGGGCAGCCGACACATTTCGGGCCAAGCAGTTCTAGGGCTTAATTGCACAATTTCGTTATCTGATGGTTGCTTATCGTCACATCTGGGTAACACCTACTCATTAGAGTGTCCAAATAGGCATACTTACCTTTCCCAGCCTTACGTGATGGGCTAATCTCTGCCGATAATTCAGACCGAAAGGACTTTCCGTGGCACGGTTGTTGAGAAATGCATTTCTTGCATTGTTACTCAGCGTAATTTTCGTCCCAGCTGGTATTGCGCATGCTGAGGGCGAAACTTCCAGCATCTCAGGCGTGATGCTGGACAAAGATGGAAATCCGCTCGAAGGAGTCGAATTCACAGTAACCCGTCCAGATACGAGTGAAGTTACGATTTCATCCGATGCCACTGGTCTTTGGGTCTATGAAGCAAGTGTGACTGGATCATTCTCCGTCACCATCAACCCGGATTCATTGCCTTCAGGTGTTGGGCTAACTGAACCTGATCGATTGACAAAGTCGGTAATCATTTTTGCCCTCGGCAACGAATTGCCAGAAATCAAATTTTTGACAGGTGACGGACCAAAGCGCGCATCGATAACTGATCGAGCGTTACAGCTAACTCTGGATGGAATCATCCTGGGTGTCACGATTGGTCTTGCAGCAGTCGGTCTCAGCTTGATTTTCGGCACCACTGGCTTAACCAACTTCGCACACGGTGAACTCGTAACGCTTGGTGGCATGGGTGCATATTTCTTCAACCAAATGGGAATCCACATCATCCCGGCTGCTTTGCTTGCATTACTGCTTGCGCTGGTGCTGGGTGGCTTTGTACAAGATAGGTATCTCTGGAAGCCACTGCGTAAACGCGGCACTGGATTAATCGCAATGCTGGTTGTTTCAATCGGACTTGGATTGGCTGTTCGCTATGTATTTCTTTACATCTTCGGTGGCGACAAGATGCAGTACCAGCAGTATTCAGGTCAGGCTGGCTGGCAGTTTGGGCCTTTCAGCCTAACTCCAAAGGCACTGATTTCGACTGTTATTGGAATTCTGCTCATCGGAGCTGTCATTGCATGGCTATTAAAGTCGGCTCTTGGCAAGGCCTCTCGGGCGGTTGCAGACAATCCAGCTCTTGCCTCAGCCAGTGGCATTGACGTAGAACGAGTCATCTTGACTGTTTGGTTGCTCGGGGCCGTGCTTGCGGCCTACGCAGGCATCATTATGGGACTGAATCAAGGTGCCCAGTTCATTATGGGTAGCGATGTCTTGCTGCTGATATTTGCGGCCGTGACACTAGGTGGCCTGGGAACGGCCTATGGAGCAATCGTTGGCTCCTTGATTGTTGGATTGTTTATTCAACTTTCAACTCTCTTCATTCCGACAGAACTTAAGTATGTCGGTGCACTGTTTGTATTGATCGTGATTCTGCTGGTTCGACCACAGGGCATCATGGGTCGCAAAGAGCGGATCGGTTAATCATGGATTTTGCATTTATTTTTCAACAATCAATTAGTTCAGCCATTGGCGTCAACGCCATCATCTTTGCGCTTGCTGCAATTGGTTTGAATATGCACTTTGGCTACACCGGCTTGTTGAACTTTGGACAGGCTGGCTTTTTGGCTGTTGGCGCGTACACAGTAGCTACTCTGGTTGTTACATTTGAGGTATCTCTCTGGCTAGCTTTCCTGGCCGGCATCGGAACTTCAATTATCTTGGCATTGCTGCTCGGTATTCCGACATTGCGTCTGAGAGCGGACTATCTAGCTATCGTCACAATCGCTACCTCTGAAATTATTCGTCAGGTTGCTCGTTCGGTTTCAATGCGCGAATACCTAGGTGGCTCAGACGGAATCACTGGAAAGTTTGGTGCTGAATTCTTTGCACTCAACCCATTCCCAAATGGTCTTGAGACTCCGCTGCTGCGCTTCACCCCGAACGATCTTTGGGTCGTATTGGTTGGCTGGGGCTTGGTTGCTATTTTCGTGACCCTTACTTGGATGGTCATGCGCTCACCTTGGGGTCGAGTAATCAAAGCAATTCGCGAAGATGAAGATGCGGTTCGCTCACTGGGCAAAAACGTTTATCTCTACAAGATGCAGAGTTTGATTTTGGGTGGTGTGGTTGGTTCTTTTGCTGGCTTCGTTTACGCAATCTCGCGGCAGTCAGTGCAGCCAGACAACTACTCAACCGCACTTACCTTCTTTGCATACGCGGTTCTTATCCTCGGTGGTGCCGCTCGAGTAATGGGCCCAGTTGTTGGTTCCATCATCTTCTGGTTCCTGTTGGTTTTCATCGAGCAGATGTTCCGCCAGGGTATGTCGAACGACTTGATTCCAAGTTGGTTGATGAATCAAAATCAGGTGGGTTCGGTGCGTTTCATTCTTGTAGGCGTGGCTCTCATGCTCCTCATGATTTATCGGCCGCAAGGCATCTTTGGAGATAAGAAGGAGTTGGCTCTCAATGCTCGTGCGTGATAATTCTGAAGGCTCGACTCCACGAAAAGATGCCGCCACTGCGGCACTTGCAAATGTTTTACCTGAAGCAGGTGTTTCAAAGCCAGATCCAATCATTATCGCTGACAACGTTGTTCGTCAGTTTGGTGGCCTAACAGCTGTTGATGTCGCACACGTAGAAGTGCAGCGCGGCAGCATCACGGCCCTGATTGGACCTAACGGTGCTGGCAAGACAACTTTCTTCAACCTGCTTACTGGATTCGATAAGCCAAACTCTGGTAACTGGACTTTTAACGGAACCCAGCTTGCAAACGTTCCACCACACAAGGTGGCGCAGATGGGCATGGTTCGAACATTTCAGTTGACCAAGGCATTGTTCCGGCTATCAGTCATGGAAAACATGCTGCTTGGTGCAAAAGGTCAGATTGGTGAAGGCATCCTGCGCTCGTTGATCCCTGCCTTCTGGCGGAAGCAAGAAGAAGAGAATCGGGTCCGTGCACAAGAGCTGTTGTCGCGCTTCAAACTTGATGCTAAGCAAGATGATTTTGCTGCAGCCCTTTCGGGTG
>JBIKSQ010000123.1:0-4393 GCA_044348555.1 Candidatus Nanopelagicales bacterium
CTGCGGGGTTGTTACTATTCGCGCGGTTTCGGCGAGAGTCGAGCTGTGGAGGCGTCGCCTAGTCCGGTCTATGGCGCCGCACTGCTAATGCGGTTTGGGTCTTAAAGCCCATCGAGGGTTCAAATCCCTCCGCCTCCGCAAAAGAGCCTGCTAGGGATTTTCCCTAAGCAGGCTTTTTCATTTGTTGCCCGATTTTTGACCGAATTGTCAGGTGCGTATGCGAGAGTTATCCCAATTTGGAGGGCGGGGTAGTTATGGATTTGAACTTTGTTCAGAAAGACAGAGCGGCTGGCTCATTAATCGGCATGGCTTGTGGGGATGCCCTCGGAGCTGGCTATGAGTTTGGTAGTCGGGTGCCATTCACCACAAAAGTTGACATGGTTGGTACAGGTTCCAGTTTTGCCCCAGGCGAATGGACTGACGACACGGCAATGGCAATCGTCATCGCTGAAGTCGCGGCCACCGGAATTGATTTGCGCGAGACAGCTGCACTAGATCAGATATGTGAAGGCTGGCGAGTTTGGAAACAGACTGCGGCCGATGTTGGAATCCAAACAAGTAAGGTCATCAGCCGTGGCGGCACACCTGCAACTGCCGATGCTTATCTCAAGGTTGCGGCGGAATTACACGCCGAGTCACAGCGCACAGCTGGTAATGGTTCGCTCATGCGTACCGCTCCAGTTGCCTTGGCATTTCTGGATGATCGAGTTGCGATGGCTGAAGCTGCAGCAAAGATAAGTAGCTTGACCCACTTTGATCCAACCGCAGGTGATGCATGTGTGCTCTGGTGTGAGGCAATCAGAGTCTCAGTATTAACAGGTGAACTAACCAGTCCACGTGCTGGAATCGACTTACTGCCGAGCGACCGGCAAGATTTTTGGAATCAAGTGATTGATGAGGCGGAAGCAAAACAACCGCACGAATTCAAGAACAACGGTTGGGTGATATCAGCATTCCAAGCCGCCTGGTCTGCGATTGTGAACACAGGTGTTCCAGCGTTTGCTCCAACCTTAGGACTATTCCCAGCGCGACAGCTCATTGCAGTTTTACACAGAGCGGTTCGGGTTGATAACGACACCGACACGGTTGCAGCTATCGCAGGTCAACTAATCGGTGCCGCTTGGGGCGCCGGAGCGGTGCCAGCAAAGTGGTTGACGAGTATTCATGGATATCCAAAATACAGTGCAAAAGATTTAACTCGGCTTGCAATTTTGACGGTTCAAAAAGGCAAACCTCAACCAGGTGGTTGGCCGCAATTTGATGTTACCAATTATCAGGAGACAGACACTGAAGTTTCAGAGTTAGTGACCAACCTATTTATCAGTGGTCAATCTGCATTAGAGAATACTGATCAATTTGATGTGATTGTTTCTTTGAGCCGGGTTGGACAAGTTGAAGGCAATAAGGATTTTCGTAACCAACTTAGAGTTTCAGTCTTAGATTCGCATGATCGCGCTATGAATCCCCATCTGGCCCAACAATTTTTAGATGTCTCAGATTTCATTGAAGTGAACCTAAAGTCTGGTAAAAAAGTTTTGCTGCACTGTGTGCATGCGCATACTCGAACTCCGAGTTTTGCGGTCGCATACTTAATGCGGCACCGGCGGATGCCTTTCATCGTTGCGATTGCAGAAGTCATTAAGCATCTGCCAGGAGCGGACCTGCACGATCCATTCGGTTCGGTATTGAAGTCGCTAGATGACGATTGGTTTGAAGCGGGCAAAGGATTGAAGAGCGGAAAGCTATGGGAAACTTTTGAACCCAATCAACTTTGGTTGCAGCATGACAAGGGCTGGTTCCTAAGACAAGGTGGAGTTTGGCAAGATGCCAAGGGCTCACCTGATGCAGTCTTGAGTTCGGCGATTTGGGATCAGGTGGCTGAGTTTGATGAGGCGGAAGCCTTGGGTGGTCTGAATAGCGGTTGAGTTCCGCTGCCTCTCCTAGGGACTTTGGTCTGAGCCTGAGTTTTGAAAAAAGGTTAGCCTTAGGCTGTTGAATTCCGGATTCAACCTAATTAATCAAAACCTAAGTGGGAGAACCGTGTCGAACAGTCTCTACATCGCTGCTACTGAGGAACGAGCCGGAAAAGCTCTGGTTGCGCTCGGTGTAATGGACCTTTTGGCTCAGCGGGTTGATCGAATAGGCGTTTTTCGACCGGTGATTGCAAATCCCGATGGCAGCGACTCTCTGGTTGAGTTATTGATTGCCCAATACAACCTCGAAATCACGATGGCAGAGGCATGCCCACTCACGTACGCGGATATCGCCGAATTTATCGAAAATGGTGAATCTGAAAAAGTGGTTGCAACCGCAGTCGAGGCATTTTCAGCGATTCGCGGCCGCGTTGAATTTTTTTTGTTTTAATGAAATGAATATGTTTTTACGGGGTGTCAACTGAACTTGAATTAAACGCAACTCTCGCAGCAAACCTCGGGGCACCAGTTCTTCAAGTGGTCACTGGCAAAGATCATGACATTGACGAAATTCGAACTGCAGCCCTTCATGGCAGACATGTTTTTGATGAGAACAGTTGCACAGTGCTTGCAACCATTATCAATCGGGTTGAGCCTGCAATGTCAGAGCATATCAAGTCAGCTTTAACGGTTGACTTAGCGAATGAAAAAGCACCGGTTTATGTGTTGCGCGAAGTTTCAGTTTTATCTGCACTGACAGTTGATGAAGTAGCCGCTGGTCTGGGTGGATTGATTCTGGCTGGCGAAGGTCCAAACATGCAGCGAGAAGTAGAAAAGTATGTTGCAGGTTCTGGCCACGTGCCAATGGTTTTAGAGCTCTTGAAAACTGGAACCATGTTGGTCGCGGCCGGAGATCGCGCTGATTTATGCGTGACTGCAGCAGCTGTGGCAGCAAGTCCAGATATGCCTAGCCCAGCTGGATTGCTTCTGACTTGTGGCGTTATTCCAGATCAACTGACGTTGAATTTGTTGCGTGCTGCGCAGTTGCCAGTGATTGCAGTAGAGCCAGACACGTATCAAACGCTTCACGCTCTCGACAGTTTGCGAGGGGAAATGCGCCCAGGTAATCGTCGAAAGATTGCAGCCGCGCTTGCAGAGTTTGCAAATGGGGTTGATGGCGACTACCTCACTAACCGAATTCAGTTGTCTAAAACAACAACTGTTACACCTTTAATGTTCCAAGCTTCATTAATGGAGCAAGCGCGTGCACACAAACGCCACATTGTTTTGCCGGAAAGCAGTGACGAAAGAATTTTGCGGGCTGCAGATGAGCTACTACATGGAGGTATCTGTGAGATTACGTTGCTCGGCAAAGCTAGTGATGTAGAAGCAAAAGCCAAACACTTAGGTTTGGATTTAATCGGCGTGCATGTCATTGACCCAGAATTTTCGGAACTTAGGACTGAATTCGCGCAGGAATACACAAGGTTGCGAGCCCATAAAGGTGTAGCTCTACAAGATGCAATGGATCGCATGACCGATCCAAGTTATTTCGGGACTTTGCTAGTTCACATGGGACATGCGGATGGCATGGTTTCGGGTGCAACACACACGACTGCTGAAACAATTCGACCAGCTTTGGAAGTCATAAAAACTGTGCCAGGGGTCTCACTTGTTTCGAGCACCTTCTTAATGTGCATGCCAGATCGAGTTTTGGCTTTCGCCGATTGCGCTGTGAACCCAGATCCAAATGATGTCCAGCTGGCTGAGATTGCTTCGATTACCGCTGAAACTGCACGTACTTTTGGCATCGAACCCCGAGTGGCGATGCTCTCGTATTCAACTGGTAAATCCGGAAGTGGCACGGATGTGGACAAAGTTAGAAGTGCAACCGAGCATCTATTAAAACTACGACCTGACTTGCCAGTCGCTGGACCAATTCAGTATGACGCGGCAGTCGACAAAGGTGTCGGCAAGTCAAAGATGCCTGACAATCCTGTAGCTGGTAACGCCACCGTTTTGATTTTTCCAGATTTGAATTCTGGTAACACTGCATACAAAGCAGTTCAGCGGTCAGCAAACGCAATCGCGATTGGGCCAGTTCTGCAGGGCTTGAACAAACCAGTCAATGACTTGTCGCGCGGATGCACGGTGCCCGACATCATTAACACGGTAGCGATCACAGCAATCCAGGCTCAAATGTTGCATGCTGAATCGATTGGTTGAGATTCAATTATGAAAATTCTGGTGATCAATGCAGGTTCGTCATCTCTGAAGTACCAACTAATTGAAACGGTAAACGACGAAGTTTTAGCAAAAGGTGTTGCCGAAAAAATAGGCGGAAGCGATGCCACTTTTTCGCATTTTTATGGAGACTTCCAAAAAATAGAAAATCAAATTTTGCCAAATCATGCTGAGGCGCTCACTCAGGTTTTTGATGCGCTAAAAGATTCAGGTTTCGATCTATTGCAAATCTCAGC
>JBIKSQ010000125.1:0-4285 GCA_044348555.1 Candidatus Nanopelagicales bacterium
TCATCGTTACATATGAACGATTTACTTCAGATGAAAACATGCCACGAGAAATTTGTGATTTGCTTGGCGTCAAATTCAGCAAAGAAGTTTGGCAGGACACACTTGGCTCCAAGTTCTCATGGAAAACGCAACGGCCAAGTTCTTAATATCTCGGTAACTAAATCTGTGCTATTTAGCTGATTGCAATTTCCAATACTGAGTTGGCCGCCGCCGCAATATCGCCGTGACCATGCACAACTAAATCTGGATTTGCTGGGACTTCATAGTCCTGTCCCATTCCAGTCATGTTTGGAATTTCGCCCCGATCTGCTCGAGCGTAGAGGCCCTTAACATCTCGTTCGCGACAAACTTCGATTGGAGTATCGACGTAGATTTCAGCAAAGTCGCCCTCATCGAAACTCGAACGCACAGCTTCTCGGTCATCTCTGAATGGTGAGACCAAAGAAACCAGAACGACTAGGCCAGCATCCATCATCAGCTTGGCGGTTTCGCCAACTCGACGCACATTCTCAGCGCGGTCTTCGGGAGTGAAACCCAAATCTTTGTTCAGCCCAAGTCGCACGTTGTCACCATCCAAGACGTAAGTGTGAATACCACGGGCATGCAACTGACGTTGCACTTCGGATGCGATTGTGGACTTTCCTGAGCCAGAAAGCCCAGTGAACCAAAGGACCTTGCCTTTGTGTCCCATTAGCTGTTCGCGCTTTGCGCGATCAATCTCGAATACCTGCTCGTGCACGTTGATGCCACGACGCATTTCGTGCAACATCATGCCCGCTGCAGCAGTGTCGTTGGTGACTCGGTCGACCAACAAGAAGCCACCGGTCTCGCGAACATCCGAATACTTGTCTAAGAAAAGTGGTAGATCGGATGCAATCTCGACATGACCGATTTCGTTGATGCTCAAATCGCGAGTTGAGTGGCGATGGCCAGTCTCAACTTCAATCTTGTCCCGAATGTTTGTGACAGTGACGGGAACCATCTGCGAGTTAGAAATCAGCCAGTAGGAACGGCCACGAGCAAGCGGCTTTTCCTGCATCCATACGAGTTCCACCGCAAAGCGATCGTTTGCGTGTTTATCAGCACTTGCTTCAATGATTACATCTCCACGAGTGATGTCGATTTCGTGTTCAGTAGTAAACGCAATTGCTTGGCCGGCTATAGCTTGCTTGGTTTCAACACCTGCAACCGAAACAGTGGCTACTTTGGCTTTGACACCAGAACGGCCAACCATGATTTCGTCTCCTGGGGCCAAGTTGCCAGCAACTAATTGGCCTGCGTAGCCACGGTAGTTATCCGCACGCAGAATCAACTGGATTGGGATACGAAGCGCACCATCGATAGTGGTTGAAATCTTTCTGACAGTTCGTAACGCTTCCAACAAAGTTGGGCCGTCGTACCAAGACATTACATCTGTGCTTTGAGTTACATAATCGCCGGTCAATGCGCTACATGGGATTGTCATAACCCGAGTAATGCCTAGCTGGGTTGCGGTTTCATTAACTCGATCTGAAAGATCGTTGTAAACGTTCTGATCCCAATCAACCGCATCCATTTTGTTGATTGCAATGATGACAGTTTGTACGCGCATCATCGCAGCGATTGAAAGATGGCGGAAAGTCTGCGTGCGCACACCTCGTGCTGCATCTACCAACAGAATTGCAACATCAGCTGTCGATGCGGCCACAGCCATGTTTCGGGTGTACTGCTCGTGTCCTGGTGCATCAGCAATGATTGCGCGCTGACCGTTCTCCAAATCCAAGTGGCGGTACGCGACATCGATTGTGATGCCCTGTTCGCGTTCAGCCTCAAGCCCATCGGTCAGCAAGCTGTAGTCAATCTCGCCAGCAGCAATGGTTGAACCTGTTCGGCGAGTCCAACGCGCTGATTCCAACACATCTTCTGGAACGGACTTGGTCTCAGCAATCAACCGGCCAATAAGAGTACTTTTGCCATCATCCACTGAACCACAGGTAACGATGCGAATAATTGAGTTGGCGACAGTCATTAGAAGTAGCCCTCCACTTTCTTGGCTTCCATGGATGCGCTTTTTTCGCCGTCAATCAATCGACCAGCTCGCTCGGACAAACGGGTTGTCACAAGATCGTGAATCAGATCGTCAATGTTGGTTACGTCGCTTTCGACAGCTGCTGAAAGTGGGTAGCAACCCAATGAACGGAATCGCACCTTCTTTGTGACGATTTCTTCACCAGGTAAGAACACGAACCGGTCATCATCAACCATGATGAGTGAGCCATTGCGTTCGACCACAGGGCGATCCTCTGCGTAGTACAAAGGCACAACTGGGATGTTCTCCTGCTTGGTGTAACGCCAAACATCAAGTTCAGTCCAGTTAGACAATGGGAATACGCGCATTGATTGACCTGGGGTAAGTCGGGTGTTGTAGGTCCGCCACATTTCTGGTCGTTGTGAACGTGGTTCCCAGCGGTGACCTGGCTGACGAAGTGAGAAGACGCGCTCTTTTGCACGGCTGCGTTCTTCATCGCGTCGGGAACCACCGATTGCAGCGTCAAACGGTTGTAAGCCAAATGGCCCACCGTCAAGAGCTTCGCGCAACGCAACAGTTTTCATGATGCGGGTGTATTCCTGCGCCTCCATGGTGAAAGGTGTGATGCCTTCACTAACTCCGGCTGCGTTCGTGTGCACAAGCAGCTCAACCCCATACTCTTTTGCGATAAAAGAGCGATGCTGAATCATCTCGCGGAATTTCCAAGTGGTATCGATATGCATAAGTGGGAACGGAATCGGTGCTGGAGCAAATGCCTTGCGGGCGAGGTGTAACAGGACGCCTGAGTCCTTACCAATGCTGTACAACATGATTGGTCGCTCAAAGGCAACGGCAGTTTCGCGGAAAATATCGATTGCTTCGGCTTCAAGGACATCCAAGTCGGAAAGGCTGAAATTCATGAGCGGATTATCGCATCTAACCTGGCTCAGGCTGTCCAAACTGTGTGGGTTTGGTCACTTAAAAATGATGCTGCACCTAGGCTCAGGACGTGCATAAATACAGTTTGTTGAGCGCATTAATAAGTAGTGCCTTATTAGCCACAGGTTTAACATCGGCTCAGGCAACACCCGAGATTTGTTCTCTAACTGTAAATACACCCCGGGTAACTCAAGCGACCTGGCTGCCAACATCACTCGAATGGCAACGGGCTCGCGCAGAAGCAGCAGCGATGAGCTTGAGCGAACTTGCGGGAGCGAGTTTGGTTGTCAGTTATGTTGGTCAGGCACGCGCACTTAGCACGGCTGCTGGCAATGCGAATTTTGAAAAACTGGGTGCTCGGTCTCCTGGAACTGGAATCAATCAACTGGGTGCTGCTGGTGCAATTCTTTTTAGTGAGAATGCGACCACCGGCAAGACTGCAGCCGCCGAGATCGCAAAACTAAGCCTCAATGAAACTGGTGACTTGGTTGCAATTGATCAAGAGGGTGGCACAGTTGTGCGACTTCGCGGTGACATCGAACCACCCATTCCCGCCTCACGCATCGGCGCGATTGGTCGGAATGCGGTTGCTGAGAAAAATGCGTATCTATCTGCCCGGCAATTGGTATCAGCAAGAATTAATGTCGTGTTTGCGCCGGTTGCGGATGTCCGAACCAGCCGCACAGAATCTTCGCTTGCTGCTCGAACTTTTGGTTCGTCGGCAGCAAAGGTTGGGAACCTGGTAGCAGCGCAAGTTCGTGGTTACGGGCGGGCTGGGTTGATGTCTTCGCTCAAGCACTATCCAGGACTTGGCGGCATCTCAACAGATACTCACTTCACAGCAGGTATCTTCGCTGGCAACCGCGACAATTTCTGTGAAGTGCATGTCAAACCATTCGCAATCGCTATCAACGCAGGTGCACCGATGGTGATGGTAGGACATGCGAACTACCCAGATTTTGGCAACGTTCCAGCCACTGCAAACCGCGAAATTGTCTACGATTTGTTGCGGGATGAATTGGGATTTGATGGGATCATCATTACCGACTCGATGCTGATGTCAGCTGCGACCATAGGTCTAAAGGCTGGGCAAAGCAGCTCAGTTCGCGCGCTAAAGGCTGGAAATGATTTGTTGTTGATGCCCGTCAATGCAGTTCGCGCAAAATCTGAAATCCAAAAGGCACTCACAAATGGAAATCTCTCAGTCACTGAAAGACGCGAAAGCATCGCTCGAGTCATTGCTTGGGGGAATGCATTTGCTCGAGTGCGAGCGTCGCTCACAAAGTTCGAAGCTGGAAACTCAAAGTTGCAATCAGATGCAATCGCTTTTCGAAATAA
>JBIKSQ010000008.1:0-16475 GCA_044348555.1 Candidatus Nanopelagicales bacterium
GACATCCTGGACCACAACCAGGGGCTCTACCAACTGAGCTACACCCACCACGTACAACCGAAGTTGAACGGCCGAAGTGTAACTGAGGAGCAGAAACAGCCGAAACTCGGACTCAGGACTCTGTCTTAGGTGTCAACTCTTCAGTGATCTGTTTCGCGGCCGACATAGATGGACCGCTGCCCTCAACGAAAATGAGTTTTCTGTAATAAGTCAATTCTCGAATCGAGTCCGCAATGTCACCCAGTGCTCGATGATTTCCAACTTTTTCGGGGGAGGCAAAGTATGTGCGAGGGAACCAGCGGCGACACAACTCTTTGACAGATGAAACATCTACAAGTCGGTAGTGCAAGTAAGAATCGAGCTCGGGCATGTATCGATTCAGAAAGCCACGATCAACATAAATGGAACTGCCTGCGAGCGGAACCTTTCGAGCTTCAGTGACATGTTGCTTGATGTATTCCAAAACTTTTAGTTCGGCGTCACGGAGTTCGATGCCGTCAGGGATCTCTGGAAGTAGACCAGATTTGGTATGCATGTTGATGACAAATTCATCCATTTCGGACATTTGGGCTTCATCCGCTCTAACGACAAAAGTCACACCATCGTCCAACGGGTTCAAGTCACCGTCGGTCACTAGGCAGGCAATCTCCACAATCACATGCCTGTCGAGGTCTAAACCCGTCATCTCAAGGTCAACCCACACCAAACGTTCGTTATCTGCCATGCAGCGGAGCGTACTCAAGCACTCCCACAAGCGTAGAATCGGCTTCAGTTATTTGCGGTCCACAGGAGAAGGAGTAATCATGGAAAGTTTGGCCTTATTTGTGGGTTTCATGCTTCTAGGGATGTTCATCGGTGGGCCGATTGCCTTGGCATTGTCATTTATCAAAATTCGTTTCTTCAAAATTGTGGCAATTGTCTTAGCTGCTCCAGTATTTGGGCTCGGGCTTTTGATGGCTTTTAACGCTGATGGCACTAGAAACATGCTGATCATCGGTCTTGGCACTTCAGCTTTTGCAGCTGGTGCAATCTATAACGCCGCTATGGGACTCCGTTCTAAATCCGGACTCCAGATGCCTAATCTGAATCAGGACTAAATATTCAATGACAACGCGCGACGTTCGAGTACTTGTCGTAGAAGATGACAGTTTTACGAAACAGTTAGTGAGTAGTTCGCTGAGCTCGCAGGGCTTCATGGTTGAATCTGCAAAATCTGTTCGCGAAGCGTTGGAAAAATTTCGAGACTTCGAACCACATGCGGTTGTCAGCGATCTCGACCTCGGTGAAACTGTCAGTGGCGTTGATCTGCTTAACAGGGTTTTTGAAGATGCACCTTGGACTGGTCTGATTGCTCTGACTGCGCATGCGAGCCCAGAGCTTGCAGCGCATGGAAACTTGCCAGAAGAAGTTATCTACCTTGTTAAATCGCAAATAAATGATTTATCTGAAATTGGAATTGCGGTCCGTGGAGCCATTGCTGGTCAGGCTGATTCGCAAGAGCGCGAACCGCTTGAAGTCGATCAGATAGCAGTCTCGGCATCACAAGCAGATGTTTTGCGCCTAATGGCCGAAGGTTTAACCAACTCGGCAATTGCTGAACAACGTCAGACTTCCCAGCGGGCAGTTGAAAACCTAATTCAGCGGACTTTCAAGACCTTAAATCTCGCAAAAGGTGCTGGCTACAGCCCCCGGATGGAAGCAGTTCGCTTATGGCGACAAGGCAAAATCGTAGTCCGGTAGCTTCCGAAATTCTGCTCTCAGTTCGAGAAGCCGTTTCGGGTCGATGGGCAATCTCGCTACCTGCCTGGCTGGTCATTATGCCAATTGGAATCTTGGTCACAGCCAACAGCTATTCACCATTACAACCTGAAATTGGATCTGCTCGCCTCAATCTATTTGGGCTAGTGGGTGTATTGGCTGCAGGGTTTGTGCTTTGGGTGGCGAACATATCGATATTGCGAAACCGCAGAACAGAAAAAGTTCACCCAGCGCTCACCTTGACGGTTTACGCTCTAGCAGGTGTTGCCAGAAGCTCGTCAGCCTATGCTCTAATTCAACGTGAAGAAACAATTACCCAAATCCCAGCAAGCTATCAGTTGCTAGTAGCTCTTGGTGCGATTCATGGCATTTTCTGGTTGACCTTACTTGCAGTCTTGCTGAATCTTGCAGATCGTTATCGACAGAACAGATCGATGTTGGCCGATATTTCACAGGAGATTGTTCGACTAGAAGTTGAATCAGAAGCGAAATTACGTGAGGACCTTGGCCAAGTCGAAGAGATGATTAAGAATCGTTTACAGCCGGTCCTCACCCGTGTAACTGATCAACTAAGTGAAGTGAATTCAGTCCCAGAAAATTTGGTAGCAGCAGCGGCTGACTTACAAGAAATTTGCAATCGTGATGTCCGCAGCTTGAGCCACAAACTATCTGAGCCAGTTACGGGTAGTCGCAAAAGCAAACGCACTTTGCAGATGCCGCGTTGGAGAGTTGTTTTTCGAGAGGGCGCACTCCGCGCTGATACTTACCACTTCTCTGTTCTAGGAATTGCAACGTATTTGGTAGTTTTCATGGCATTGGCGCAATCGCAATATACGCTTCTTGATAACTTTTTCATTTTGATGGCGCAGACTTTTCTTGCAGCTTTTGCATTGGATTTCGGATTTTGGCGCAGGGTTGATTGGAAGTTTAGATACGCGCAGGTTGGTTTCTTTTATCTGTTGCTGATTTCAATTTTTGCAATACTTATGTTGAATGATCCGGAGTTCGACAAATTCAGTGACTTCAGAAGTCAGATGTTAGTTAACGGCCCTGTAGCGTTCGGCTCTATCTGGATTCTCGTGTCCTTTCTTCGAGCTTTTGAATACCTTGAAACATTGACCAAGAATGAAATTGAAAAAGCACAAAGACTGGTAGACCAAACTCAGAAAAACTTTGAACAAAAACGCAATAAAGTTAGAAAATCATTGGCATCTATCCTTCATGGAAAAATTCAAGGTCGTTTGTCTGCCGTTTCCTTGGCAATGATTTCTTCGACTAACAAGATGGCTGACTTGCCAGTCGGGTTGTTAGATGAGGCTGAAACTCAAATTCGCAAAGTTCAAATTGAGCTTGATAATTTATTGAATTTCGATGTCCAGTTTGAATCAAATTCAGATTCTTTCTCGGAGTTTAGTTTGCAGGAGTTGTTGGACATAGTTAACGAATGGGGAGGTCTGTTAGAGGTTAATCACAATCTAGATCAGAACATTGTTGACAAGGTCAATAGAAACTATCTGGGTAGAGCAATTGTCGTCTCCATTAGTGAATCACTCTCTAATGCGGTAAGACATGGCAGAGCAAGAATGGTGTGGATTAACTTCTTCGACTCTTCGGATGGTCTGGAACTAAAGATAAGAAACGACGGATTGATGATGGAAGACCTAACTCCAGAAGTAGGTCATGGTGGTCGAGAAATTGCGTCGCTGGGTGGAAGTCGCACCTTCGAAGTTATCGATGGCCAAACTGTCGTAACGGTTTCTTGGAAGTTGGATTCGAATTCATTAGTAAACCAATAAACTTGAAACACTACTTATCGTTCATGGGAAAAGATTGAAAACCGAAACTAAACAAATCGCACAGATAGCGGTGCCGGTAAGCCTTGAGTTTGTTGTCATTCTGCTGCTCAACTTTCTCACGCAAATTATTGTTGGTGGATTGGGAGCGTTACCGATTGCTGCTGTCGGGTTTGCGAACAGCTTGACATTTATCTTGATGGTCACAGTCAGTGCGCTGGGTACATCAGTTGGAATTCTTTCAGCTCGAGCCTTTGGCGGCAGCAGAATGCACGAGCTAAACCAGACAGTTTCTATAGCGATTGTGTTTGCGGCTGCTCTTACTTTTTTGACTTCAATGGTTTTATTCCTCTTTCCTTACCAAGTTCTGGTTTTAACAGGAGCTTCTGAAGCGGTGGCCACCACCGGAGTGGACTACCTCCGCTTTGCATCCTTGTCCCTGCTGGGAAATGTGATAGCAGCAGTTTTATCCGGAGTGTTTCGGAGTGTTGGTCGGCCCAAGTTGCCGCTCTATGCGACTTTTTGGACGTTGCTCTTAAATGCTGTTTTGAGTTACGCACTCGTCTATGGAATTGGGTTACCAGAAATGGGAGTAGCAGGCGCAGGGTTGGCAACAGTATTTGCAGCAACCTTGAAAGCTTTGATTCTTGGGTATCAGTTGTTTGTCGTTTACAACGTCACAGACTTTGAACTGCCTAAATCGATTAGATACTGGATTGAAGTTATTCGTCCACTTTTTGTGCTCGCAATCCCACTTGGGTTAACTGAACTTGTTTGGACAATCGGCCAGTTTGCGTACGGCGTGATCGTGCAGCAGATTTCGGATGAGTCACTGGCGTCCTACAACGTTGCTAACAGTCTTGAGGGAATCTTTATCGTGGGCAGCCTTGGGCTTGCGGTCGCTGCAACAGTTTTGGTTGGGCGGGCTGTTGGTGGCGGAGACGTGAAAACTGTGAACCGTTGGATCAAGCTGATCAAGCAGACTGGTGTTTACTCAGGTTTAGTTTTTGGGGCTCTATATGCCATCTCAGCCTTTGCAGTGCCGATTGGTTTTCAGAATGCTGGCTCGGATGTTCAGCAGTTAGCAATCAGTTTGATTTTTGCCCAATCGCTCGTGCAGGTCATCAAGGTTCGAAACATGATTCTTGGTGGCGGCATTCTCACTTCAGGCAGCGATATTCGTGGAGTCATCTATGGTGATGCGGTTGGAGCGCTGGTGGTCGGGATACCGCTGGCATTTGCATTGGGCCTGTATACGCCATTGGGTATATGGGGAATCGTGATTGGTCGAGCAGCTGATGAAATCATAAAGCTTCTAATTTTTGAATATCGAGCGCGTCGGATTAATTGGCAGAAACTGATTGACACTCAGAGTGTGGAAAGTCGAACAACCGAATAAATGGAACGTTTCGCCACAAGCAGGTTTTGGTGAATCGACGAGTGAGATAAATTCACCCCGTGGCCGTACATAAGTTGATTTTGTTCTATGGGTTTACACCTATTGCCGATCCGGTGGCGGTTCGGCTGTGGCAGAAATCACTCTGTGAATCACTGGGCGTTAAGGGTCGGATTTTGATTTCCAAACACGGTATCAATGGAACCTTGGGCGGCGAAATGGGAGCTCTAAAAAAATATGTAGTGGCTACCAAGCAATATCCGGGTCTTAACAAGATTGACTTCAAATGGTCGCCTGGCACCGGCTCCGAATTTCCGCGACTGAAAGTTCACGCGCGTCGTGAATTGGTCTCGTTTGGGATTGCCAACGAAGTTCAGGTGGACAAAGACGGTGTTGTTAATAGCGGCGTTCACCTAAAGCCTTCAGCAGTTAACCAATTGGTTGCCGAGCGGGGCGATGAAGTTGTTTTCTTCGATGGGCGGAATGCTTATGAAGCTCGGATCGGCAAATTTAAGAATGCGATTGTGCCCGATACCGTGACGACTCGAGACTTCATCAAAGAAATTGAAAGCGGAAAGTATGACAATCTCAAGAATCGGCCGATAGTTACATATTGCACGGGTGGGGTTCGGTGCGAGATTCTCTCGGCGGCTATGAAAAATCGAGGCTTCAATGAGGTGTACCAGATTGAAGGTGGTGTGGTTCGGTACGCCGAGGAGTTCAAGAATGATGGGCTCTGGCTTGGTTCTTTGTACACATTCGATGGTCGGATGACCGTTAACTTTTCAGAAAACCCCCAGGTACTTGGTGAGTGTGATTCTTGTAGCGCACCTACTGCTGAATTCGAGAATTGTGAGCACCCAGACTGTTTGCAGCTAATGCTTTTGTGTGGGGAATGTCGGAGTTGGAATCAACCGTCGAATTGCTACCACGATCGCAAACGAAAATCAGACAAAGACTCGGTTGGCTAACTTTCAATCTTATGTTGGGTGCGCCACGCATAGAGTGCGATTGCCCCTGCAGCCGATGCGTTCATTGAGCGAACCGAGCCACTCTGAGTGATTTCCAAAATCTGATCACAAGCAGCCAAAGCTTCAGCCGTGAGACCTAAACCTTCGTTCCCAAGTAGCAACACACATTTGAGGGGGAGTGTCGTTTTCTCCAAAGGTTTGGAGGTCTCTGAGTTTTCGAATCCAATAATTGGTAGAGCAAATTCTTGACAGTATTTTTTGAAATCCTGCACAGTTTCATGTTGTTTGATATCAATATATTTGTATGTGCCAACCGCACCGTTTGGATTCCAATGTTTGTGGCCAATCACGTGAAAACGATTCACATTGAATGCATTAGCCGTTCGTACCAATGCGCCAATATTCAAATCGTGTTGCCAGTTTTCAATCGCAATCTCAACTGGAATTCTGCGCGCGGCCAACTTCGCAGTGATTGCATCGACTGTTAGGTATCGAAATTCATCAGCAACGTTTCGGTCATCCCCGTTAGCCAACAGTTCAGGGTCAAACTCCGTGCCAATAGGCCAAGGCTGCGGATGCGGGCCAACTCCAGTGAGCACGTAGAACTCGCCTGGCTCACTACTGCGCCGCAATCCTGAATCTTCGCCCATAGGTGAATTGTGCCCAACTGCGCCCTGCAACTTAAAACTGCGGCAAACGAAAGATGTTTCGGCCGAGGTGAATTACGCCGTTGAACTTTGCATTGGCGCGGCAAGGGCAGCGCGGGCTGCCTCAAGCCGTGCGACTGGCACTCGGTATGGAGAGCAACTTACGTAGTCCAATCCCACCTCGTGGAAGAAATGAATACTCCGCGGATCGCCACCATGTTCACCGCATACTCCGATTGGCAAGTCAGGTTTCACTGATCTTGCTTTTTCAATTCCAATACGGACTAGTTCTCCCACTCCAAATGGGTCAATGCTCTCAAATGGTGAGGTGCCGAAGATTCCTCTTTCGAGGTATTCAGAAAAGAACGCGGCTTCAACATCATCTCTACTGAAGCCCCAAGTTGTTTGAGTTAAATCGTTTGTGCCAAAGCTGAAGAAGTCAGCTGATCTGACAATTCTTTGTGCGGTAAGTGCGGCTCGCGGAAGTTCAATCATGGTGCCGATTGGGATGTGCAATTCGATTGAATGTCTAACTGCAACTTGTGCAATGATGCTTTCAGCTTGTGCCCGAACAGGTTCGAGTTCGGCAACAGTCGCAACCAGTGGAACCATGATTTCAGCGTGTGGGTCCCCACCGGCTTGGATTCGCCGTGCAGCAGCCTCGGCAATCGCTTCGATTTGTAGCGCAAACAATCCAGGAAACATCAATCCAAGTCGCACGCCTCTTAATCCCAGCATTGGGTTTGATTCGTGCATCCGACTGATGGCGGCAAGCAATTTTTCATCCTGCGGATCGACTTGGTTGGCAGCTCGATTAAGTGCCACCTTCACTGAGAGTTCGGTGTAGTCGGGCAAAAACTCATGTAGTGGTGGATCAATCAGTCGAATAATTACCGGCAGTCCGTCCATTTCGCTGAGAATTGATTCAAAGTCGTTCGTCTGTAAAGGTAGAAGTTCTGCCAGTGCAGTGTTTCGCTCTGCATCGGTGTCAGCCAAAATGACATGTTCAATCAGTTGTCGGCGGTCACCCAAAAACATGTGTTCAGTTCTTGTCAGACCAATTCCTTCGGCTCCCATTCGGCGCGCCCTAGCAGCATCTTCGGGGGAGTCGGCATTTGCTCGCACTCTTAACTTACGCACTGAGTCTGCATGAAAGATTAAATGGTCAACCGCTTTGACTAGTGGATCTGCTTCGATGTCTGGGATTGAAAGTTCGCCGTTGAAGTATTGGGTAACGGCAGAAGCAGTTACTGGAATCTCACCTGCAAAAATTTCACCTGTTGTGCCATCGATTGATATGACATCACCTGACTTGAATTGCAAACCATCCATGGTCGTAAATGTTTCGTTTGCAATGTCAACCAGTAATTCGTCTGCTCCACAAACAGCGGTTTTCCCCATCCCGCGTGCAACCACTGCAGCGTGTGATGTTTTGCCACCACGACTGGTCAAGATTCCGGCACTGGCCACCATTCCTGCCAAGTCGTCTGGAGTGGTTTCTTTTCGCACAAGAATGACAGGCTTGTTATCGGCCGCCATCGCTACTGCCTGAGCGGTTGAGAAAGCGCATTGTCCAACCGCTGCGCCTGGTGATGCCGCAATCCCAATTCCAATGGTCTTTGGATTGCTGGATTTGTCGAATCGCGGAAACATGAGGTGCATAAGTTGGGCGCCAGTTACACGCTCCAGCGCTTCGGTCTGGTTGATTAGCCCTTCTTCGACAAGCTGTACTGCAATTCGAAAAGCAGCAGCTGGAGTGCGTTTGCCCACTCGAGTTTGCAACATCCAAAGTTTGCCTGATTCGACAGTGAATTCGATATCGCAAAGGTCGCGGTAGTGGTTTTCCAGAGTGTTCATTACTTCAAAGAGTTGCTGTTGCGCTTCGGGGACAGATTTACTCATATCGGAAAGCTTGAGTGTGTTGCGGATACCAGCGACCACATCTTCACCTTGAGCATCAGGCAGCCAGTCGCCATATGCACCTGCAACGCCAGATGCAGGATCGCGGGTGAACGCAACACCGGTTCCAGAATTTGCTCCGCGGTTGCCAAAAACCATCGCTTGCACATTGACTGCCGTGCCTAAATCTTCGGGAATGTTTTCTTGGCGACGGTAGAGCTTTGCGCGATCAGTATTCCACGAATCAAAAACGGAGTGAATAGCTAAGTCGAGTTGCTGATGCACACCCTGCGGAAACTCATTCCCAGTTTCTTTGAAAACTATTTGCTTAAAGTCTGTGATTACTTTTTCTAAATCAGTTTCACTTAGCTCGATATCCGTTCTCACGTTGGCTTTTGTTTTTGCAATTTCCAAAACCTGCTCAAAGTGCTCGCCAGAAATATCCAGAACAGTGCGCCCAAACATTGCAATCAATCTTCGGTATGAATCCAGGGCGAACTTACGATTGGAAGTAATGAGTGCCAGACCTTCAACAGTTTCATCATTCAAGCCGATGTTAAGAACTGTTTCCATCATCCCCGGCATTGAGAACTTCGCTCCCGAGCGCACGCTCACTAAAAGTGGATCAGCAGAATCTCCAAAACGTCTGCGAGAGCGGGCTTCTGTTGCAGCGAGTGCTGTACCAATCTGGCTTCCCATACCTGCCGGCTCGCGTCGCGATGCCAGGTACTGCTTGCACGCCTCAGTGGTGATTGTGAATCCTGGCGGAACTGGGAGATCCAACCGAGTCATTTCAGCCAGGTTTGCACCTTTGCCGCCCAGAAGAGCTGACATCGTTCTGTCACCTTCGGTGAAGTCGTATACGTACTTGGTCATGGCGGCCTTCTCTCCAACTGCACATATGTTCAAAATGTTGAAACAATGTGACTGTGAGACTAAGGGCTTAACGTCTTATTTCAAAGGCACATTTGTGCAAATTGTTTCGAAATATTTGGTGCTTAGGTAGGGGCGAAGGTCAGGGGTTTTTGTATCAATTTTGTTCAAAAAAAATTGGGTCTCCTGATTTGTACCTCAGGAGACCCAATGGATTCTTTATTCGAAGACTGGCTCAACTTTCGCTCCAAGAATGTAAATATCTCCAGTGTTTGTGTCGACTCCATTGTTCATGTATCGGCTAATGGATACGTCAATGAAATCTGGGTTAGTGCCGATTGGGACTAATCCTTCGGCGGCGAGCAAGGCCCCAGCTACTGGAACACCACTGAAGCCGCCGGCTATACCGATTGATCCACTTATAGGTGAGTTAATTACTTGACCTACGCCACCAGGGACAATGTTCACCGAGCCGCTGTTGTTCTCTGCAATCCAATACACAGTTACTTTTGCAGTGGATGCACCAGCCCAAGATGAAGGTGCGGCAAACGAGGCCATGATTGTTTCTACTCCAAAAGCGGCGTTTTGAATCGCCCATACGTTGCGCGGAAGCCCTACAGAGTAGAAGGGTTCGAGGCTGGAAAGTGTCGAAAATGTATATGTCGCAAAATCAGCTGGATGTAAAAGAACTTCGTATCCGCCATCAGCACCATCTTGACCATCTTGACCATCTTCGCCATTAGCACCATCTTGCCCTGCAGGCCCTGGCTCTCCCTGCAAGCCCTGTGGCCCTTGAATACCGGGGGCATTCCATGAAATCTTTCTTTCTTTCTTGGCACACTTCTTCGATGCTGAAACGATTCGCATAGCACCGCTAGATTTCTTAACACACGCGTTGAAAGTCGCTTGCACAGGAATAGCTTGTGTAGCAGTCATAGATGAAAACATCATGCCTACGATGACGAACAGGATAGGGTAAACAAGTTTACGCATTTGGCTCCAATGCTTGATAGACGTGGCTAGATGAGACTGAGTGGACTGTAGACCTCGAGTTGCTAGTTAGCAACGGTTTTCAAGTGAACAATTTCTTAGTTTGGTATCACATCAAAAACGATCATTATTCGGAATTTAAGTACGCCCGGAGGGGATCGAACCCCCAACCTACCGGGTAGAAACCGGTTGCTCTATCCGTTGAGCTACGGGCGCTTGCGGGCGAATTGTTTCAGATTATTTCGCCCAAGGTCACTTAGGGGCTAAGTTTCTAAAACTTATAGTTAAATTGGGAAATCCAATCCCCATATATATCTCCGATGTGATCGCGTGCCGCTGGGGTGAATAGCTCTGCATAAGAGTCAAATTTCATGGGGCGAAAGCCAGTTTTGAATTTAGGCAAATTGATTTGAGATTGAACACCTAACAACTCTTGGGCTCTTTCAATGTCAGCCGCCAAGTTTTCATAGCGAATGTAGAAATCAAGGTTGTCCAACGGTGACCTTAAAAATTCCTCGACAGCAGGCGTCTGATAGCCCAATGCGTATTCACTGAAGTGATGTCTAATTGTTGCTACATCTGCAGTCTTGCGGTCAATTGTTGGACTAATTCCGGCATAGAAAAAATGGGAAAGTGTCTTAGCCCACGGGTTTCTGATATTTGCAAATTTGAAGTAGTCACTCCAAACATTGGAATCAACTTTTTCGCGTAGAGCCGCACCACTCATATGATTAAAATAAGTATTTTCAAGGTGAGCTCTAGCGCCACGAGCGCCGACAATTCCATGAACGCTAATGATTTCTTGGTCTAGCCATTCGGGTATGTCTTCTACTGATATCGGAGTGGGCATACAAAATGGTTGGAAAAGAACTTCAGTAGAAGTTCCACCGGTTTTGACAGTCTTTAAGTAGATGAATTTCTTGGTGTGAGAAACTAACAAATTAAGACACTCTCCAATCCACAGCAAATTTTATCCACATCTACGACATTTCTAGTTTAGCCGAACAGCTTTCGGGCAGGCTTATGTCGTCGAAAGGAAAGATATGCAGGAATCAAATATCACAATCGTTGGAACCGTCGTGCAGGATCCGAAGTTCTCGGTCACAAAATCGGGAAATGCTCTTTGCTCTATTCGGGTAGCTGTGAACTCACGCCGATTCGATAAGGAGACTGCAGCATGGATAGATGCAGATACGAACTACTTCACTATCAATTGCTGGAGGTACCTTGCTGAAAATGCTGCACAGAGCATTGGCAAGGGAGATCCAATCATCGCAACCGGAAAGCTGCGGGTACGAGAGTGGAAGACTGCCGATAAGGCTGGAATCTCGGTTGAACTTGAAGCAAATTCGTTAGGTCACGACTTGAATCGCGGCACTAGCGCATTCACCAAGAATCGAAAGCCATCAGATGAAGGCTGGGAGAGCGAAGGCATAGCGGCTGCTTCTTAGCCAACAGCCCTCAATGCAGCGGGTACGATTCGCCATTATGGCTGAATTCATTTATTCCCTTCGCAAGGCCCGTAAAGCTCATGGTGACAAAGTAATTCTTGACGATGTCACCCTGTCATTTCTCCCAGGTGCCAAAATTGGCGTGGTTGGACCAAACGGTGCAGGTAAGTCAACGCTGCTGAAAATCATGGCCGGGGTTGAAAATCTCTCGAATGGCGATGCCGACCTTTCCCCTGGCTACACGGTTGGGATGCTGGCACAGGAGCCACATCTGGATGAGAGCAAGTCAGTATTGGGCAACGTCGAAGAAGGTGTTCGCGAGACCAAAGCGATGCTTGATCGGTACAACCAAATTTCGGCTGAGATGGCCAATCCTGATGCTGATTACGACACCTTGCTTGAAGAAATGGGCAAGCTACAAGAAAAAATTGATCATCTGAACGCGTGGGATTTGGACGCGCAATTAGAGATGGCAATGGATGCGTTGCGTTGTCCACCAGCCGATGCAGATGTGTCGGTGCTTTCAGGCGGTGAGAAGCGACGAGTCGCTCTCTGCAAACTTCTGTTGCAACAGCCAGATTTGTTGTTGCTCGATGAACCAACAAACCACTTGGATGCTGAAAGTGTGCTTTGGCTTGAGCAACACTTAGAGAAATACCCAGGCACTGTTATCGCGATTACCCACGATAGATACTTTCTTGACAACGTCGCACAGTGGATTTTGGAACTAGATCGAGGTCGTTGTTATCCGTATGAAGGTAACTACACGACTTACCTTGAGGCCAAATCTGCGCGCCTGAAGATTGACGGTGCAAAAGACGTCAAAATGAAGAAGCGATTGGCTGATGAACTTGAATGGGTGCGATCAAACGCTAAAGCTCGCCAGACGAAGAGCCGAGCTCGTTTAGATAGATACGAAGAAATGGCGGCTGAGGCAGAAAAAACTCGGAAGCTAGATTTTGAAGAAATTCAGATTCCACCAGGACCGCGTCTAGGAAATGTGGTTGTTGAAGCCAACGGTCTTACTAAGGGATTTGATGATCGAATCTTGATTGACAATCTTTCCTTCACTTTGCCACGAAATGGCATTGTTGGTGTGATTGGGCCTAACGGTGTTGGCAAAACCACAATGTTCAGAATGATTGTTACAGCTGCAGGTCTAGTTACTGATGACGACACTGAGATGCCCGATTCTGGTTCTCTGCGGGTGGGCGATACGGTCAAACTTTCTTATGTCGATCAGAGCCGCTCTGGACTTGATCCTGATAAAAGTGTTTGGGAAGTAGTCAGTGATGGCTTGGACTGGATCAAAGTTGGTCAAGTGGAAATGCCATCACGTGCTTATGTTGGAGCTTTTGGATTCAAAGGTCCAGATCAGCAGAAAGCAACCGGTGTGCTTTCTGGCGGCGAACGAAATCGTTTGAACCTCGCCCTCACTCTCAAGCAGGGTGGAAACCTTTTGTTACTCGACGAACCAACCAACGACCTGGATGTTGAGACCTTAAGCTCCCTAGAAAATGCACTTCTGGAGTTTCCCGGCTGTGCCGTGATTACCTCGCACGATCGCTGGTTCTTAGATCGCATCGCTACTCACATCTTGGCGTACGAGGGCAACAGCGAGTGGTTCTGGTTTGAGGGCAACTTTGAGTCCTACGAGAAGAACAAGATTGATCGACTCGGTCAAGAAGCTGCTCGGCCACATCGCACTACTTATCGAAAGCTCACTCGAGACTAATGGCGGACCTAGAGCTCACCATTGCACTTCGGTGGAACGACTTCGATGCGTTGCAGCATGTCAACAATGTGCGCTACCTAGAGTTTATGCAGGATGGCCGAGTCGCTCTCTTTACAGGTATGGGGCTCGACCGAAGCTATCTGCAACGAGTTGGACATTTTGTTGCTCGAACCGAAATCGATTACCTCGTTCCGATTCCGATGGATCAAGAGAGTGTGAAACTTTTGATTTGGGTTGAAAAAATTGGTGGTGCTTCTTATGACTTGGGCTACGAGATTCTGGACTCGGCCGGCCAGGTGTGTGCCAAAGCGAAAACTGTGATGGTTACAGTAGAAATGGATACAAACACCGTGACTCGAATCCCAGAGGACATTCGGCAGAAGTTGTCTGCTCGAACAAGGTGATTCGAGATGGCGAATCTCCGCGGTAGGTACCACACTTCCCCCATGGTTCGGCAAGGCTTTCAACTCGCATTTCCAGAAGCAGCGCATCTGGCGGGTTTCCTGAACCGTTTAGTCCGCTGGGACGGCATGTCTACTTTCCGAATTCAAACTCGCGGCCGAATTCTTGGGGCCTGGGCTGAAACCCCAATGGGAGCCATTGCTTTTGTGGCTATCCCGATGCAAGCACCTCTAGAAACTGAAATTGATAGGTTCGTATCAGCTGGCCGAATGCGAGATTTAATCGGTGATCTAACGGGTGATCGTCGTGAGCACTGGGATGACCACATCACTTTGCCGGATGAAATGTCACCCACTATTGGTCTTTTGGAAGTGCCACCAAGCCTTGGCTGGATTTCAGCAGAGAAATTGACGTGTGCTGCGCTGGTCGATTTAGTCGAGGCGGGCATTCGAGATTTTCACGACCAGGTTTCTGCGCTTCCCTCAAAGAATCCAGCGATTGAAGATCAGCTTGCAAAAGAAATTTGGAGCCGCCAAGGATTTGCCGGAATGCCATTGAGTGGTTTGCATGCTGCTCGGCAACTTGGGTTTTTAAGCCATCAAGATGCCAAAGCAGAATTCGCTACAAACCAAACTTGGAAACGCCTCATCACTCCGGCAGGACAAATTTTCTGGAGACCACAAGTAAAGCGTGCAAAACTCCAACTGGTTTAATGCTTAAGTCTCAACTAGTCCTTGGACTATGCATGCCACTTTAGCCAGACAGCCGCATCAGCGGCAAGGCTGCCCTCCTGCAACTCAGCAGAAATAAATGGTTCACTGCTGTGCAGTACTTCGGCCACAGGAATGTCTTGAGTTTGGCCGGTTAGGTTGACGCAGACGAGATATGTGCCAACAGGGGTTTGGCGTAGAAATGCCAACACACCCTCGGCAGCCAAATCTGTCCGCATTTCCAATTCACCTAGACCAAGTTGAAGTTGTTTACGAATTTGAAGCGTGGTCTGGTGATGGCGAAGCACAGAACTTTCATCAGCTGATTGGGCTTCGACTGAAAGCCCGTCCCAACTTGACGGCATTGGCAACCAAGGATGCTGAGTTGATTGATTAAACCCAAGATTCAATCCACTTCTAGTCCATGGCAAAGGAACCCGACAACCATCACGGCCTTTTGCGTGCGTTTCAGTATTTTTGAAAACTGGATCTTGCCTCAGCTCGTCAGGTAAATCCCGTACCTCATCAAGGCCAAGTTCTTGACCCTGATACAAGTACATCGATCCAGGCAAAGCCGCCAGCAGCATTGCCATTGCTCTCGAACGGTTACGACCTCGATCAAGTTCAGCTGAATTAGGGATGTAATGCGAACTGTCTTTATCGGTTGGATCGCCAGAGTCAGCATGATGGACCAACTTTGTATCCACTCCAAATCGGGTCACAATTCTCGGCACATCATGATTTTCAACTACCCAGGTGGTTGGTATAGCCAAAGTTGCCATATCTTTGAGAGAGTTTTCAATATTTGTTCGCAGTCCCCAGTAGTCCCAACCGGCCATCAAGAATCCAAAGTTGAACCCAGAATGTAATTCGTCAGCACGCAAGTACTTCGAAAGTCTTTCAACGGTTGGCACCCAAGCTTCAGCGACAAACATTCGCGCAGGGGAGTATTCGTCGGCTATTGAACGCCACCGGCGGTAAACCGGATGGACTTCAGGCTGATCAAAAAATGGAAGTGGGCGAACATCAAGTAGACCACCAGTGTCATCACGAACTTCTTCTTCGCCAGCATGCTCGGGGTAGCCAGCAGCTTTATAAAGACCGTGTGCAACATCAACTCGGAAACCGTCAATTCCAAGATCAAACCAGAACCGCAGGATTTTATCGAACTCGGCATGAATCTTGGGATTCTCCCAATTTAGATCTGGCTGACCTTTATCGAAGATGTGTAAGTAATAAAAGCCGGTTGCAGTGCCGTCGTGAATGATTTCTTCCCAGGCGCTGCCGCCAAAAAGTGATTTCCAATCATTTGGTGGAAGTCCACCTGGTCGTCCTTCAATTACATGGAAGTAATCCCAATCAGCGCTTGGGGGAGCTGTCTTTTTGGCCCTCTGAAACCACTCATGTTCGTCACTGCAATGGTTTGGGACAATGTCAATGATTACTTTGATGCCAACCGAGTGAGCTTTTTCGATTAATTCTTTTGCGTCAGCCAAAGTGCCAAACTCGGGTTTGATATCGCAATAGTCAGCAACGTCATAGCCGCCATCTTTATCTGGTGAGGGGAACCACGGGCTAAACCAAATTGCATCAACACCAAGTTCGACCAAATAGTCAATGTTTTGGATGACTCCCTGGATGTCACCGCTGCCATCGTGGTTGGCATCAGCGAACGACCGAGGGTAAATCTGATAGATGACAGCGCTCCGCCACCAGTCAGGGTTTTGCATTTCAGTTAGGTTCATTTGGATTGCCCCACTTGATCTGTTCATCTTCACCAGTATTAATCAAGAATCTTGCAGTGCTCTGGAGATAATCCATAAGTTCAGCTTCTAAGTCTGCCGAAATGT
>JBIKSQ010000009.1:0-16394 GCA_044348555.1 Candidatus Nanopelagicales bacterium
GCTCGAGATTTAGCGACCGAAATTGTCAATGTGGACGCGAACCTCAAAAACCATCCATACTTGGCTAAGCGCATCGCTCAAATCTTGCAGGATGCCAACACCAACTACCTGGAAAAGACATGACGCGAATAATCTCTGGAACCGCTAAAGGCCGCACTCTGCAAGTCCCTAAAGAGGGCACCCGACCGACATCGGACCGGGTTCGGGAATCACTATTCACGATGCTGCATCACGACATCAGTGGCAATTGGTCAGAGGAAGTCGTACTCGATTTATTTGCAGGTACCGGAGCATTTGGCCTGGAAGCCTTATCTCGCGGCGCCAAATCAGCGCTTGCGGTGGAGTTTGATGATGAGGCCTACAAGACGGTTCAGCACAACTGCAGCGCCACCCATTTACCCATGATGACGGAAAAAGCCGATGCTTATAAGTGGGTGACGCGGCCATCGACCAAGAAGTTCAATCTCGTGTACATCGATCCTCCGTATGAATTCACGCAGGCGTCAATTCAGGAACTAGTTGGTGATTTGGTCACAAATTGCCTAGCCGATGAGGCAATTGTCCTAATTGAGCGCTCAAGTCGAAATGCTGGAATTTCCACAGACGGCTGGGAATGCACGACTGAGGACCGAAAATTTGGGGATACAACCGTCCAAAAGCTCGTTTGGTAGCGTCGCCCATGGAAAAAGGCGGTGAAATGCGTAAAGCGGTGTGCCCAGGATCTTTTGATCCAGTAACAAATGGTCATCTTGATGTATTCGGTCGTGCAGCTGACATGTATGACGAAGTAGTTATCGGAGTGCTTGCGAACAGTGGCAAGTCACCTCTTTTCACAGTAGAAGAGCGAATCGAGATGCTTGAGAGCGCAGTAAGCCGTTGGTCCAACATCAAAGTTGCAACCTTCGATGGTCTGCTAGTCGATTTTTGTATCGCAGCCGATATTCGGGTAATCGTTAAGGGTCTCCGAGCCGTGTCAGATTTTGACTACGAACTGCAGATGGCTCAAATGAATTATCGGCTAGCTAAGGTCGAAACTGCTTTTGTTGCCACAAACCCTGAATATGGATACTTGTCTTCATCACTGATAAAAGAAATCACTCGACACGGGGGCGACGTGACTGGGCTTGTTCCAGCTAACGTTTTGGCTGCTTTGAAAGAGCGCAACAGCAATAGAGGAGCACAATAATTATGAAGGTTGAACGCTTAGTTGCAGAGTTGTATGGGATGGTTGAAGCGGCCAAGATGGTTCCGCTTTCGTCATCCTGCATGGTCAATCGCGAGCAAATGCTTGGAATCGTCAGTGAGATTTCAGAACTGCTTCCAAAAGAGTTAAACCAAGCCGCCACTTTGCTCGAGGAGCGGGAAGCAGTTGTCGAAGATGCACGTGCCAAATCCGACCGGATTGTGGAACTAGCTCGAGCCGAAGCAAAAGAACTCGTATCGCAGGAGCGGGTGTACCGCGAGGCCTTGGCAGAATCTGAACAACTTCGGGATGCCACAAACTTAGATTTGGCTCGGATGCGCCGGGAACTTGATGACTACGTGGATGCCAAACTTGGCGCTTTTGAAGCCGCTTTGACTCGGACTTTGCAGCAGGTGCAGGCAGGCCGCGAGCGGGTCAATGTGCGTCTGGTTAACGAACTTTCGCATATTGAGGAAACCGAACACCCAGGTAACTTCTTTGGCGACTGGGAGAACCCCAAAGCCTAATTTTGCTCAGTTTGAGCCTGATACCCCTTCTCAGGTAACCTTCGCCACCGATCTGCAAGATCAATGGCGTTATCCAGCCTGGAGGAACCCTGAACGCGTTAGACCCCCGCACTCCAATCATTTTGGATGTCCAAGAACTAGGACGACGTGCGGGAGCGATGCAGGAAAAGGTACTAACAGCAGAAGCGCCAGCTGATCTAGGATCAGAAGTTATCAAGATCGCTGAAGGCTCGGAATTAAAGTTGAACATTCGACTTGAATCTGTGGTTGAAGGCGTTCTGGTTTCAGGTGATGTGACGGCAAAGGCCACGGGCGAATGCGCGAGGTGTTTGAAGGACATCGCTTGGCCGCTTACCGTCGACTTCCAGGAGTTGTACGAGTACGAAGATAACGAAGATTCGGACGAAGACGCATTTAAGCTTGAGGGCGATTTACTAGACCTCGAGCCGGTGTTGCGGGACAGTTTGGTACTGTCGCTTCCGCTGGCGCCGCATTGCGAGCCCGAATGCAGAGGTTTGTGTGGCACCTGCGGCACAGATTTAAATGAAAACCCAGAACATCAACATGATGTCGTTGACTCCCGCTGGCAGGGACTAACTGCTTTGCTTGAAGACGACAAGAAGGAAGGCTGACATGGCAGTACCAAAGCGAAAGATGTCGCGTTCAAACACCCGTGCGCGCCGCTCTCAGTGGAAGGCAACTGCAGCATCGTTGGTCACCTGTGACCATTGCCGCTCACCAAAGTTGCCTCACCGCGCTTGCGGAAATTGTGGCACCTACGCAAAGCGTCAGGTATTGGACATCTAACAACACTTAATAAATGCCTCAGCTCCGGCTGGGGCATTTTTTATAAGCCGAATCAACAATGCAACTGAATTCAATTCAATTTAAGATATTCGATAGAGGTGAGATGTCCATGAATGCTCAGGAAGTTGTGATCAACGCGATTGCACAAGTCTTTGAGCTGCCGGCTTTGGAATTATCACCCGCCACAGTGCTGGATGACTTTGCAGCAGACTCGGTTGGACTAGTTGTTGTGGCGGATATCGCAGAAGCTAATGGCTGGTTTCTGGATGATGAAGTACTAAAAAATGCCCGTTCGATAAATGACCTGATTGCGAGTGCGAAATGGATGAAGGATTCGAACCAAACCTAAATGAATTGCAAAACCGAATTGGTTTTGAAGTTGATTTAGATTTACTTCGATTAGCAGTAACTCATCGCTCCTATGCGTATGAAAATGGAGGGATTCCCACAAACGAGCGGCTGGAGTTTCTCGGTGACTCGGTGCTCGGCGTTGTAGTTACAGAAGCGCTGTATAAAACCTATCCAAACGAACCAGAAGGTGTTTTAGCCAAACTGCGCTCAGCCGTGGTCAACTCGAATGCTCTAGCAGGGCTTGCTACCACAATTGGAATTGGAGAGTTTCTGCTTTTGGGACGGGGTGAGCGCACCACCAACGGTAAAGAAAAAGAATCGATTCTGGCTGACACATTTGAAGCAGTAATCGGTGCAACATTTTTAAGTCACGGACTTCCAGCCGCTTCCGAGTTTGTGCATCGCATGTTGGATCCATTGATTGCAACCGCAGCCACATTAGGCGCAGGACTAGATTGGAAAACTAGTTTGCAAGAGTTAACCAGCGAACTTGGACTTGGAGTTCCGCTATACATCATAGAAGAGTCTGGTCCAGATCATGCGAAAGAGTTCCAAGCACAAGTGAAACTAGGCGAGCGAGTTTTCGGTTATGGCGAGGGTCGGAGTAAAAAACAAGCCGAACAACAAGCTGCCTCAGCTGCTTTCGAGATCTTGAAAGTCGAAACTCCGAATGCCTGAGTTGCCAGAAGTTGAAACTGTCCGCCGCGGACTTGCAGCAAAACTAACGGGGGCAACGGTCTCAGAAGTAAAAGTTCTGGCGGATCGAAGTATTCGCGAACATGAATTAGGAAAAAAAGATTTTGCATCGCAGTTGAAGAATCATCAAATTTCTTGGTTCTCGCGTCGCGGCAAATTTTTGTGGGCACCATTGGTTGGGAAAAACAGCTCCGCATCCCAAGCGCTGATAATTCATTTAGGTATGAGCGGTCAGGCTTTGGTGCAACCAGTTGGTTCTGAGTTAGGCAAACACGTACGGGTAAAAATTGGTTTCAAGGACCTGCCGTGGGAAATGCACTTTACTGATCAGCGGATGTTTGGTGGCATGCATGTAGATGATCTTGTTGAACTTGACTCGGGTGAGAAACTGCCACAGCGAGTTCTGCATATCAGTCGAGATGCTTTAGATCCAAAGATTGATTTTCTGCAGGTAGCGACCGAAATAAAGCGTCGAAATGCCGGCATCAAGTCACTTATCTTGAATCAGGGAATAGTGTCGGGAATTGGCAACATCTATGCCGACGAGGCACTTTGGCGAGCCAAGATTCACTATGCCACACCAGGAAGCGCCCTCTCGAAGCCGAAGATTCTGGCTTTGCTGGAAGCTGCTGCTGAGGTAATGACTGAGGCAGTGAAGCAGGGTGGCACCTCTTTTGACGCCCAATATGTCGACACTGAAGGCAATGCTGGCTGGTTTTCGGTGCAGTTAAATGCTTATGGACAACAGGGAATGCCATGTACTCGCTGTGGACGCGAGATTGTCCGAGAGGCATGGTCAAATCGCTCCTCACACAGATGCCCACGCTGCCAACCGAAGCGTTCGGGCAGCCGCTAAAATACGCACTCTTACCCATCCCATGGAGTTGTCGTGTACTTGAAAAGTTTGACCCTGAAGGGCTTTAAGTCCTTCGCGTCAACAACGACGCTCAATTTCGAACCTGGCATCACTTGTGTGGTTGGTCCAAACGGTTCGGGTAAATCAAATGTCGTGGATGCGCTGGCCTGGGTTATGGGTGAGCAAGGCGCCAAAACACTGCGCGGCGGAAAGATGGAAGACGTCATCTTTGCCGGCACATCGAACCGAGCTCCGTTAGGTCGAGCCGAAGTTATCCTCACGATTGATAACACTGATGGTGCGCTTCCAATCGATTACACCGAAGTCACAATCTCACGCATCATGTTCCGCAGTGGCGGATCTGAGTATGCAATCAACGGTGAACCTTGCCGACTCCTAGACATCCAAGAATTGCTTTCAGATTCTGGCATTGGTCGAGAGATGCACGTGATTGTTGGGCAGGGGCAACTAGACACAATTCTCAGAGCAACTCCAGAAGAGCGCCGGGGATTTGTTGAAGAAGCTGCAGGTGTTCTTAAGCACCGCAAGCGCAAAGAAAAAGCACTTCGCAAACTAGATGCGATGCAAGGCAACCTTGTGCGCCTAACAGATTTAACTACCGAACTGCGTCGTCAGCTGACACCTTTAGGAAAGCAAGCCGAGGTTGCGCGTCGAGCTCAAGTCATTCAGATCGATGTTCGAGATTCAAAAAGTCGAATCTACGCCGATGACCTGTTGCAGTTGCGCACCGAACTTGCAGCTGAGGTTGCAGACGAAACTGCATTACGTGAGCGTCGCAGTCAGGTTGAAGAACAACTTGCTAACTTGCAATCTCGTGAGGCCATACTTGATACTGAAGCAAGAGCTGATGCACCGAACATTGCGCGGGCACAAGAAACCTGGTTCCGACTTTCAAGTTTGCGGGAGCGCTTCAACGGGACTGCGTCACTCGCCACCGAAAGATTGCGAGCACTCTCTGAGGATGAGACTGCAAACTTTGGGCGGGACCCAGAAGAAATTGAACGCGAAGCTGTGGCCGCTCGAGCTGAAGCCGAAAAACTTCAAGCCGACGTAGAAACTGGCCGCTCATCTTTAATAACTTCAACCAAGATTCGGGCCGAGGCCGAAGCGGCCTTGACTGAAGAGAATCAACGAATTGCCGAATTTGCGCGGGCTGCAGCAGATCGGCGCGATGGGCTGACCCGACTTACCGGTCAAGTCGAAGCAATGCGTCAGCGGATAGAGGCTCGTTCCGCTGAGATTGATCGAATTCGCGGCCAGGTAGCACAGGCCGAAGAGCGATCAAACAAAGCAAGTCAAGATTTTGTAGCACTTGAAAATCAAATTGCTGGACTCGATGCTGGCGAAGTTGGTTTGGACGCCGAATATGAAAGTGCCGCTTCGAAACTAGACAAAGCGACGGCCGCGCTTTCCAATTTGGAAGAAGCTTTAGGCAAAGCCGAACGCGAACGTGGCTCGTTGAGTGCTCGAGTTGAAGCGCTTGAATTGGCATTGGCTAGACAGAGTGGTTCCAATGCGCTTTTGGCTGCCGACAAACTAAGTGGCGTTCTGGGTTCCGTTGCATCTTTGGTTTCAGTTGAACCTGGTTATGAATCTGCAATCGCAGCAGCCCTTGGCGATACGGCAGATGCGATTGCGGTGTCTGATGTTGCTGCGGCAGTTGCGGCACTCGAAATGCTCAAGTCAGATTCAGCTGGCCGTGCAGGACTTGTGATTTCGGAAGCGAATTACCCGGGTGAAGATCCAGTTGGTCGGCGATTGCCAGCTGGCTCCCATCTCGCAATTGATCTTGTTAAGGCAAACGAAAAATTGAAGTTCACCATGAACGCAATCTTGCGTGGTGTCGTGGTTGTTCCTGATTTGGCCACAGCCGCGTTAATTGTGGCTGAACGCCCAAGCGCGCTTGCAGTTACGGTGGATGGCGACGTGCTTGGACGCACTCGTGCTGCAGGCGGTTCGTCTGATGCTCCGAGCCTGCTCCAGGTTCAGTCGGCCTTAAGTGAAGCTCAAGAAAAATTAGTAACCGTCTCGCACGAGATTGAAAAATTGGGTTTTGAAATTTTGCAAGCCAAGACGGTTGTAGCTGAAGCCGAAAAAATCGCTGATGTTGCTTTGTCTGGGTTGCACGAATCAGATGCAAATATGTCAGCAGTTGCTGAGCAACTCGGTGCACTGGCTTCTGCTGTAAAAAATGCAAAGCTTGAAGCTGAGCGACTAACTCGTTCAATCACAGATGTTGAAGCTGCAAAATCGGCAGATGAAACTAGTCTTGCCGAATTAGAAAAGCGTCAAGCCAACGCTGAGGCTGAACCAGTTTCAGTAGAGCCAGATTCAAACTACCGAGATTTGCTTGCAGCTGATGTTGAGAAGCAACGTCAAGCTGAGGTAGAAGCTCGATTGGCAGTTCGCACAAATGAAGAACGCCAACGAGCTGCCGCAATGTCTGCCGAATCGCTAGAACGTGCGGCTCGCCAGGAACGGGATGCGCGTCGCCGATTCATCGAGCGACAAGAACGTCGGGTGCGTGAGGCCGCAATCGCAGCTGCGGTTTTGAAGGGTGCCGAAATTGCGGTTGGTTGGCTTGAGGTTTCGCTCTCACAGGCATCTGATGAGCGCACTGCTATTGAATTGGCTCGAGATGCTCGAGACATCGAACTATCCGAAGTTCGCGCCAAGTTACGAGAACTAGCCGGTGAACTTGAAAAGCTCGTAGACAGTGTCCACCGTGATGAAGTAGCACGCGCTGAACATCGACTACGGATTGAAGCGCTAGAGAACCGAGTCATGGAAGAGCTTGGCCTCGAAGCGACTGTCTTGATTGAAGAGTTTGGCCCAGACAAGTTGGTGCCACCAAGTCCTCCAGCGCCGGGTGATGAGGTTGATCCAAACGCACCAGCACCTGAGCCTTATGCATACGTGAGAGCTGAGCAAGAAAAGCGATTGAAACAGGCCGAACGTGGGCTAGCGCTTCTTGGGCGAGTTAATCCGCTAGCGCTTGAGGAATTTTCAGCACTTGAAGAACGCCACAAATTCTTGAACGAACAACTTGATGATCTGCGCAAATCAAAGAACGACTTGATGTCAATAATTAAAGATGTTGAAGCCCGAGTCCAGGAAGTTTTTGAAGAGGCATTCAACGACACTGCTCGCGAGTTTGAAGGAATTTTCAGTCGGCTATTCCCAGGCGGCGAAGGCAGACTGATCTTGACCAGTCCAGACGACTTACTAACAACTGGCATTGAGGTTGAAGCTCGACCACCAGGCAAGAAGTTGAAGCGACTGTCATTGCTATCTGGTGGTGAAAGATCACTTACAGCTGTTGCATTCTTAGTTGCGTTGTTTAAAGCCAGGCCTTCACCGTTCTACGTAATGGACGAAGTTGAGGCAGCACTTGACGATGCAAACTTAGGTCGCTTGATTGAGGTTATGAAAGAACTTCAAGACAACAGCCAGTTGATTGTTATTACTCACCAAAAGCGCACAATGGAAATTGCAGATGCCCTTTACGGTGTAACGATGCGTGGAGATGGTGTCACGACAGTTATCAGTCAGCGACTAGGTGAACTCAGAGATGAGCTCGAACCTGCTAACGCTGAGGGCTAGTTGTGGCATTTAATTGGTTTCGCAAAACTGATGCCCAAGCCGAGACTGGGGCAGTTGGAGATTCCAGCAGTTCAAATCGAAAATTAAGTAACTCAAATCTTGCTCGAGCCATAAAGCAAGCTCTCGGTGGTGGTGCAAGCGAATCCACGTGGGAAAGCCTTGAAGAGGTTTTGTTGCTTGCAGATGTAGGGCTCGAGAGCACAACGGCATTAATCGAAAATGCGAAGAAGCAGCGACCGTTAACGGCAACCGAGGTTGAAACGGCGTTAAAGCAGGAAATGCTTTTGATGCTTGGACCTGCTGCAGATGCCAATTTGAATTTAGTAAATAAACCATCTGTCATTTTGGTGGTAGGTGTAAACGGAACTGGTAAGACCACTTCGACTGGAAAGATGGCGTTCAAGTTTGTTGGTGAAGGAAAGAAAGTTGTGCTGGGCGCAGCTGACACTTTCAGAGCAGCTGCAGCCGAGCAACTGAGCACCTGGAGTAGCAGAGTTGGGGCCGAGTTCGTACGCGGACCAGAACAGGGTGATCCTGCAGCGGTCGCATTCGATGCCGTATCCCGAGCAGTTGAAATTGGAGCGGATGTTGTGTTGATTGATACCGCTGGTCGACTGCACACCAAGAGCGGTTTGATGGACGAACTTTCCAAAATCCGTAGGGTAATTGAACGCAAGGCCGAAATCTCCGAAGTTTTACTAGTGCTTGATGCCACAACGGGCCAGAACGGACTGGTTCAGGCGAAAGTCTTTGCTGATGCTGTTGACCTGACCGGAATAGTTCTAACCAAACTAGATGGCAGCGCTAAAGGCGGAATAGTTTTTGCGGTCAATCACGTGCTAGGAGTCCCTGTTAAATTCGTGGGTCTGGGGGAATCAGCCGAAGATTTGATTCCATTTGCTCCGAATGATTTTGTAGAAGCCATTTTCGAGGATTAACCACCTCAAAATCCGCAATTGCGTAACATGAGTTAACAAGCCCGACTCCAAGATGTAACCAAATCGCGGGCTTTGTCACATGCCTGCAACATAAATAGCCCCGCTCACGAAACATCCACCCCTAATAGTTCGGCTTGTCCAGAATACAACTAGGAAAGGGGTGCAATATGCCGGAACTAAATACCGGTGACACCGCTTGGGTTCTGATCAGTGCTGCACTGGTCTTACTCATGACACCAGGATTGGCATTCTTCTACGGCGGCATGGTCCGCGCGAAGAGTGTCTTGAACATGATGCTTATGTCATTTGCATCGATTGCAGTCGTTAGCGTCCTGTGGGTCCTGTACGGATACAAGATTGCATTTGGCGACTCAGGTAGTCAATGGTTTGGAGAGCTCGGCTTTGGCGGACTCGATGTGCCAGTAACCGACATGATTGCAAACGGCGCGTACTACCCAATTCCAGTCTACGTATTCGCAGCATTCCAATTGATGTTTGCGATTATCACCCCAGCTTTGATCTCTGGCGCAATCGCAGATCGTGCCAAGTTCCTTACTTGGGTTATTTTCGTGGCCATCTGGGTTTCGGTTGTTTACTTCCCAGTGGCTCACTGGGTGTTCGACTTTGGCGATGAAAACGCTGAAGGCGCAGGCTGGTTGGCTGGTCAAGGCGTACTTGACTTCGCTGGTGGTACCGCTGTCCACATCAACGCTGGAGCCGCAGCACTTGCTCTAGCAATCGTGTTAGGCAAGCGAGTTGGCTTCAAGCGCGAATCCATGCGCCCACACTCACTGCCACTAGTTCTGCTAGGGGCTGGGCTTCTTTGGTTTGGTTGGTTCGGATTCAACGCTGGTTCAGCCTTAGGTGCAAACGGAGTAGCCGCAATCGCATTGCTAAACACTCAGGTAGCTACAGCAGCTGCTCTAGCTGGCTGGCTTGTTGTTGAGCGAATCAGAGACGGTCACGCAACCAGTCTTGGAGCTGCCTCAGGTGCGATCGGTGGTCTGGTTGCAATCACCCCAGCCGCTGCTTTCGTAACGCCAGCAGCTGCAATCGCCATTGGTTTCATCGCTGGCATTCTGACCGCACTTGCAGTTGGTTTGAAGTACAAGTTTGGTTATGACGACTCACTAGATGTTGTCGGTGTCCACTTGGTTGGCGGCCTTTGGGGCACTCTGTCACTCGGCTTCTTTGCGACCACAAGCTTGGTCGGTTTCGGTGGCGAAGGTTTGCTCTACGGCGGCGGAATCGAGTTGCTGATTAAGCAAGCAACCGGTGCAATCGCAGTGATGATATTCTCGTTCGTAGTTACATACATTCTTGGAACCGTTCTAGAGAAAACTATTGGTTTCCGAGTTTCACGTGACGAAGAAGTTGAAGGAATCGACCTTACCCAGCACGCTGAAAGTGCTTACGAGCTCGATTCCCGCGGTGGCGGCATCATGAGTTCACTCACCAAATCAGGTAACAAGGAGGCATGAGCATGAAACTTGTAACTGCTGTTATCAAGCCATTCAAGCTTGAAGATGTAAAAAATGCGCTTGGCGAAATTGGAGTGCAAGGCATGACAGTTAGCGAAGCTAGTGGATACGGTCGGCAACACGGTCACACGGAGGTTTACCGTGGTGCTGAATACACCGTCGATCTTGTGCCAAAGGTCAGAATCGAAGTACTTGTCGATGATGCTGATTTAGATGCAGTCTTGGATGCCATCATTGGTGGCGCTCAGACTGGGCGAATTGGTGATGGAAAAGTTTGGGTAGTGCCGGTTGAACAAATTGTTCGAGTCCGGACAGGTGAACGCGGTTCAACCGCGATTTAACTGCCCACATTATTAAGTCAGCGGCGATGCGAGTGCATAAGGAGTTGTTTTGAACTACAAGCAACTTCGGAGTTCTCTCATCGCCGCTGACATTCCCGCATCCGTAGAAAACATGCAGGCACTGGTAGCCGGTACTGAATCCTGGCTCGGCGAACTTGCAACCGTGCTGCCGGCAGATGGAATCACTCTGGTGGCTATCGGGGGATTGGGTCGCGGCGAACTTTCGGCCGGCAGTGATTTAGATTTACTTTTGTTGCACGATGCCAAACATGCCAAACTCGCAGCACAATTGGCAGACAAAATTTGGTATCCCATTTGGGATGCTGGTATCAAACTTGATCATTCAGTTAGAGATTCTGCCCAAGCCCGCAATCTCGCCGGGAAAGACTTCAAAGTAATTCTTGGATTACTAGATGCGCGAGCGATTGCTGGCGATGCCGACCTGCTTGAAAAGCTTCGTTCAACAGTGCTTGCAGATTGGCGCGCAAATGCATCCAAGCGAATGCCAGAACTTTATGAAGATGTACAAAATCGACGGCAGCGGGCCGGAGATCTGGCGCATTTATTAGAGCCAGATTTAAAAGATTCTTACGGCGGCCTGCGTGACTTAACGGTGCTTCGCGCTATCGCGGCAAGTTGGGTAACAGACATTGACCATTCAGTCACAAAGCAGGCTGGGACAAAGCTGTTGCTTATAAGAGATGCCCTACACCGGGTTACGGGTAGATCAGTTGATCGATTGGCCTTTCACGAACAGGCAGAAGTAGCGAAACTTCAAGGCTTTGCAAACGATGATGAATTGCTGCAGGAAGTTTCATTAGCCGCTCGGGCAATCGCGATGGCAAGCGATCAGGCATGGTCTCGAGTGCAGCGACAGGTTGTGAAACCAAAAGTAAGGCGACTTTATCCGCGAGTCTTACGATTGCCGTTGGCTGACGGTGCGATTGAACAAGACGGAGAAGTAGTTTTCGCACGCGATGTAAACCCGGCTGAAGACGTAGCTTTGTTCATTCGAGTTGCAGCGACGGCTGCGCAAGCCGGACTTCCATTAGCTCCACACACGCTGAAACGTTTTGTTGATGAGTATCGACCGTTGCCAGTGCCATGGCCAAGCACAGTGCTCAACAATTTTGTTTCGCTGCTAGGAGCAGGTCCAGCCCTGTTACCAGTTTGGGAATCACTGGATCAGGCTGGTTTGTTCACTCGCTGGCTTCCGCACTGGGAAAAAATCAGATCTGCACCTCAACGAAACGCGTTGCATCAATACACAGTCGATTGGCACAGTGTTGAGTGTGTTGTTCAGGCTGCGGCATTGACTCGCGAAGTACTCCGCCCAGATTTACTGCTAGTGGCAGCACTATTTCACGACATTGGTAAGGCGCAAGGTCCAGGCCATTCGCAGATTGGCGAACGTCTGATTCGCGAGATTGCACCAACCTTGGGATTCAACGAAAGTGACACTGAGGTGTTGGCCAAACTCGTGCTGCACCATTTGCTGCTTGCTGAGGTAGCAACCACACGTGATCTAGACGACCCAACCACGATTGAGTACGTCGCTAATGCGGTTGGTTCAATCGAAGTGCTGGAGTTACTGCGGCAGTTAACCGAGGCAGATTCAAAAGCTACCAACACTGGAATCTGGAGCGATTGGAAAGCTAAGTTAATCGACACCTTGGTTTCTCGAGTATCTGATTTTCTGCAGGGCGATCTGGTTGAGCAATCAGAATCATTTGTTTTGCGAAACAACATGCTTGGTATGTCACCAGGTGAAGTTCAAATCAGTAAAAACTTGGTGGGGCATTCCGTGCGTTTGTGTTTAGTGGACCGGATTGGTTTGGTGGCAGATGTTGCAGGAATCTGGGCACTTTCCCGATTGGAAGTTGTATCTGCCGACTTCGACACGATCGATGGGGTTGCGTATCAAGAATGGTTGCTGCGACCCATGTTTGGGGATTTAGTCGATGAGTCTGAGCTCGAGTTGGCTTTGAGTAGAGGTCTAGTAGACGGATTTGATGTAACAGCGGCGGTAAAGAACCTCAAGTCACCGATTCAAGTTCGGCGAGGGTTCGTGGCACCGGCAATGCGGGTGAAATTCCTGCCGAATGCCTCAAAAGTCGCAAGCGTGCTCGAGGTTCGAGCCCACGATGCCCCGGGGCTGCTGCATCAGTTATGCGGCGTTGTGGCCTCCCAGAAATTCAGTATTCAATCAGCTCGAATCGCGACTCTCGGCAGTGAGATTGTCGACACTTTATACATCCAATCTGGCAATCAGGAGTTGAATCCAGATGAGCAGCAACGGCTTCTGTCAGAAATCAGCGCTGCCATTCCAGCATCGAACTAGTTGGCAATAACCTACGCCCTGAAGGTGGAGGTTAAATGTTCGGCCAACTGTCAGAACGGCTCGCGCAAACATTCAAGTCGTTGCGCGGTAAGGGCAAACTCAGCGAAACCGACGTCGATGATGTCGTGCGCGAACTGCGAATTGCGCTGATTGAAGCCGACGTTGCTGTTCCAGTAGTTCGTGGTTTCTGTGCTCGGGTAAAAGAGCGCGCAGTAGGACTCGAAGTATCGGCCGCCCTAAACCCAGCACAACAAGTTATCAAAATTGTGCACTCAGAATTAGTTGAAGTTCTCGGTGGCGAAGCCCGACGATTGCGTTACGCAAAAACTGGGCCAACCGTCATCATGCTTGTGGGACTTCAAGGCGCCGGTAAAACCACTCTTGCAGGAAAACTTGCCAAGCACTTGGCGCAACAGAAACACACTCCACTGCTGGTTGCCTGTGATTTACAGAGACCAAATGCTGTAGATCAACTTTCAGTCGTAGCAAGTCAGGCTGGTGTAAAGATTTTCGCACCCGAACCTGGCAACGGAGTTGGTAATCCAGTAAAGGTTGCAAAAGCTGGCATTGAGTTCGCAAAGAATGCGCTCCACGACATCGTAATCATTGACACAGCTGGACGCCTTGCTGTTGATGCGGACATGATGAAGCAGGCTCGCGATATTCGCAGTGCGGTAAATCCGAATGAAGTTCTGTTCGTAGTAGATGCAATGATCGGCCAAGACGCTGTAAATACGGCGGCGGCATTTCAATCCGAAGTCGGGTTTGATGCAGTAGTTCTCACCAAACTTGATGGTGATGCTCGCGGTGGCGCCGCACTCAGTGTCCGCGAGGTAACTGGGCAGCCAATCATGTTTGCTAGCACCGGCGAAAAGCTAGAGGACTTTGAGGCCTTCCATCCAGATCGAATGGCTAGTCGAATTCTGGACATGGGGGACATGCTCACACTGATTGAGCAAGCCGAAAAAGTCTTGGATGCTGGTAAGCAAAAAGAGTACGCGGACAAATTAGCTAGTGGCGAAACATTCACCCTTGAGGATTTCTTGGATCAAATGATGGCTCTGAAAAACATGGGGCCGCTTGGAAAAGTTTTGGGAATGTTGCCCGGCGCTGGTCAAATGAAAAATCAAATTGAACAGATTGACGAAAAAGAATTAGATCGAACAGCTGCAATCATTAGATCTATGACACCGACTGAGCGAAAAGATCCAAAGGTGCTCAACGGTTCTCGGCGACTACGAATTGCAAATGGTTCTGGCACAAAAGTTAGTGATGTAAATGCTTTAGTAGATCGTTTTACGATGGCTGCCAAAATGATGAAGCAGATGGCCAAAGGCGGAATGCCAGCCATGCCACCAGGTATGCCAAACAGCCCGATGTCGGGAATTCCAGGTATGCCACGCAAGGGCAAACCAGTCGCACAGCAGAAGAAGAAAAGTCGCAGCGGTAATCCAGCTAAGCGGGCGGCTGAGGACTCGGGCGAATCCCTTGAATTGCCTGGTGAATTTAAGAATTTACTTAAGTAACTTTGAAGATATTTGGGCAATCAGCCACACCTTAGCGATTCACCATTTGTCGAAATTAAAACCCAGATGCTAGTTAACTGTCCAGATAGCGGACGATTGCCGTTCAGGTGCAACCCCGCAGGTGGACTCGTCTAACTTTCGGGCATGAGCACAGAAATCACTGCTGAATCGTTTGGTCCAGCGCGTTCCCTTGCCTGTCGTGAGTGTGGCACTGAATACGCACTTGGGGCCGCGTACTCCTGTATGGAGTGCTTTGGGCCGCTTGAGGTTGCTTATGACTTCGGTACCGTGACTCGTGCCCAAATTGAAGCTGGCCCAATGTCCATGTGGCGTTATGCACCGCTGTTGCCGGTGGCTGCTTGGGTAGCTGATGAGCCAAATCTAAACCCGGGTATGACCAAACTTGTAAGAGCCGATAATCTCGCAAAAGCTCTAGGGATGACTGGCACGCTATGGGTGAAAGATGACTCAGGAAATCCAACTCATTCATTCAAAGATCGTGTAGTTGCAGTGGCGCAACATGCTGCCCGTCGACTAGGTAGAACCACCCTTGCGTGTGCATCAACTGGCAACCTGGCAAACGCTGTGGCGGCTGCCGCTGCCCGCGCCGGCCAAACTTCAGTCGTGTTGATTCCTTCAAATCTTGAGGCCGGCAAAACTATTACAACCGCAACCTACGGTGGCACATTGCTTGCGGTTGAAGGCAACTACGACGATGTGAATCGACTTTGCTCCGAGCTGATTGGCGAATCAATCACAGACACTTGGGGATTTGTTAACGTAAATCTTCGCCCGTACTACGCCGAAGGATCTAAGTCGGTCGGTTATGAAATAGCTGAACAACTTGGCTGGCGGCTACCGCAGCAAGTTGTGATTCCAATCGCGTCGGGTTCTTTGCTGACAAAGATTGACAAGTCCTGGCGAGAGTTTGTGAAACTTGGACTGGTTGAAGATACGCCGTACAAGGTTTATGGAGCGCAGGCCACTGGATGTAGTCCGGTCTCCATCGCATACCGCGAAGGTCACGAAGTCGTTCGACCAGTAAAGCCAGACACGATCGCAAAGTCACTCGCAATCGGCAACCCAGCAGATGGCCCTTATGCGTTGGATGTTGTGCGTCGTACCGATGGTGGCATCGATGATGTTACCGACACCGAGGTGGTTGAGGGCATTCGATTGCTGGCTGAAACTGAAGGCATCTTTGCTGAAACTGCTGGCGGCGTGACGGTTGCCGTGCTTCGCAAGATGCTGGCTAGTGGAAAAATCGACCCAGCTGCTGAAACAGTTATAGTCAACTCTGGCGATGGCCTGAAAACTCTGGATGCAGTCGCAGATGTTGTTGGACCAACCGCATTTGTGACCCCAGCCTTAGAATCTGCAATAGCAGCAATTGATGAAATCTCAAGGAGACAACAATGAGCGTAACTGTTCGCATCCCAACCATCCTGCGCAACTACACAAACAACGAAAGCACTGTCGAGGTGAGTGCGGGCACTCTCGTGCAAATCATTGACTCACTTGAAGCATCAGCACCCGGAATCAAGGCTCGCATTGTTGATGATGCCGGTGCGCTACGTCGATTCGTCAATGTATTTGTTGGCGAAGAAGATGTTCGCTTCTTGGATGGCATTGACACTGCAATTGCTGATGGTGTTACCGTATCGGTCATTCCAGCAGTTGCTGGCGGATAGGCTGAGCTGTAAGTAAAGCTGAGGAGCGATTG